>NZ_JBSHMS010000027.1:0-101580 GCF_053645575.1 Nocardia sp. NPDC055321 | reverse complement strand
CTGTTTGATCCACTCACCGCATCGGGTGGGCACGGCCCACATGTTCGGGCCGTGCCCACCCGATGCCCGTTCGACCAGTCTGCGAGAGGAGTCCATCCGACATGACCACGACTACGCTCGAAATCGAGCGCACCCCGCCCGAGAAATCGAATTCCGATGTTCAGCCCGACCGGACTACTCACTCCTGGACGATCTCCGATGACGATGACCACTACTGCTGCCTCGCGTACTGAACACGCCCGAGACCCCCACCCGTCCCGGCCCGCCCGCACTCGCCGCGACGAACGCGGGCGAGTGATGTCGACGACCGCGGGCCGGTGACGTCGCCGAGCGACCCGAGCAATCGCAGCACACCGCGCCCCGCGACCTCGGCTGATCCGGCCGCACCGTAGTCGTGGTCGGTACCTGACGGGAGATTCGAGAGGTTGGGTTCTCCCGCCAGGTACCGGTATCCGACGACCTGCCGTCGCGGCCAGTGCTGAACGCCCGCTTGGGCATACGAACGTGTCAGCCGATGGCAACGGGCCCCTGATCGGGCAGCGTCCCCAGGCATCAGAATGTCCACGCCGCCGACGCTCAAACACCCACACCAGAAGTCGTCGCGAATGTCCGCTTCTAAGGTCTTCCGACACGGCGTCAGGATTCGAGGTGGTCCAGGCCGGGATCCCATCGCTCGGGTGCGAATCGTGTTCGCCTTGTCGGTGGGCAAGGCAAACACGGACGGTCTGGCTAGGGTGTTGCCATGGCTCGCTACGTGATCGACGCCGTCACCCTGCTGCACCTGGTCGATACCGAGGCGCAGGTGGATCCGGGTCACCAGCTGGTGGCGCCGAACTCGATCCGGTCCGAGGTGATGCAGTTGCTGCTGCGGGAAGTGCGGGCGGGCGTACGCGACGAGGACGCGGCGCTCGCCGCTCATGAGCGCATCACCGAACTGAAGATGCGACTGCTCGGTGACCGGGTCTCGCGCCGCACCGCGTGGAAACTCGCTCGCCAGCACGATTGGGACACGCTCGGACCCGCCGAATACCTGGCGATCACGCGGCTGCAGGCCGACGCGCTGGTGACGGTGGACGCCGAGTTCGCTGCTCTGGCCGCGCAATCCGTCCCTGTCGCCGGGCTGCAGCAGCTGCTCGCCCGCGGCTAGGACCGACGGCGAGGCATGCCACCCGCTACATGCGCAGAGCTTCCCGTCCCGCGCCGCCCGCTCAGCTCTGCACCGACGACAGCAGCAGGCCCATCAGGCCGATCTCCTGCCCTTGGCTGCTCCCCATGTCGCGGGCGGCCTGTTTCACGACACCGCCCGTGATCAGTTGATCAGCGGCCTGGGCCATCGCGACACCGCCGAGGTGGTGGCGGCGCATCAGTTGCAGGAACAGCACACTCGCGTCGCGACCGCGGGCGGCGGACAGGGCGTCGAGGTCCGCTTGGGTCGCCATACCCGGCATCGTCGCGGACGGCTGCTGTTGTGGTTCGGCGACGGTGTGGTGATCGGCGGCGGGTGCGGCCTCGTGCATCCACGCCATCGGATCCGGGTTGACCAGGGACGCTCCCGCCAGGCGCAGCCAGCCCTGCATCTGGCCGATCTCGCCGCGCTGGGCGTCTTCGAGCCGGCGTGCCAGGCCCAGCACGGTCGGATCCGCGCCCGGATCGAGTCGGGACACCATGATCAGGGCTTGGGTGTGGTGGGCGAGCATGTCCTGGGCGAAGCCGATTTCGATCGAGGTGAGCACGGGGGCCCGATCCGGTGAATCGGCGACCAGGAGCGGGCGGGTCGCGGCGCCCAGGGTGAACATCAGCGCCGCCACGCCCACGCAGGCCACCGCGGCCCACAGGCGAGTGATCATGAGCCGATGGTGGTGCGTTGATCGGCGGGTGGGGTGTAGACGGCCGCGTCGAGTTCGAGTGTGGAATAGGTGTTGTCGTTGCAGCTGACCCACAGCTGGCGACCGTGCCAGTGGGGCGGTGAGCTGCACCAGTCGGTCGACAGATCACCGTTCACCAATTGGCCCGAGCGTGAGCTCAGCGCTTCACCCGGGTCGAAGTCGCCGCTGTTCAACGCCTGCATGATCGATCCGGCGCTGAGGATCGGCGCGCCGATCACGGATATGAGCTTGTGTGGGGAGTTGGTCAGATCGGCGTTGTCGTTCTTGCGGGCGGGCGGGTTGTAGTAGGCGATCTCCTTGACCTGGAAGGGATCTCGGACATCGAACACGCGAATTCCCGAACCGAACCACGCGCACGCCAGCGCGGTCGGATCCTGTGCGCGGTCCGCGCTGCAGTAGTGCGGGTCGTAGGCGAAGATCGATCCGCCCATGCTCGACGCCAGTGCGGTGTCGAGGTTCTCGGGCAGGTTGATCTCGAGCTTGATCGAGTTCGCTATCCGGGGGCGGCGGTCGTCGGAGATGTCGATGAGTTTCACTCCGCCCGAACCGGCTTCGTCGGGGACGAACAGGTAGGGCGTATCGCCGTAGCGCACGGGAATGGCGTGCTGGGTCGCCCAGCCGTCCGTCCAGGTCGTTTCCGACACGATCGGCACCACCGGTTCGGGCATGCGATTCTGCACGGCCGTGGTGTCCAGCACCGTCATCCCGCCCATGTTGTTGGTCAGGTACAGCCGGGTGCCGTCGTCGTTGAACCCCATGCCGTGCATGGACAGTCCGGGCAAGCCCTGCCAGATGACGTGGGGCCGAGCCGGATCGGTGATGTCCACCGCGCTCACCAGCCCGGGCGCGGTCCCCGACGTCCAGAGCGTGTTGCCGTCGGGTGAGAAGCCGGCCTCGTGGGCGGTGATCGGAAGCGGCTGCGACACATCGCTGCCCGGGCCGGTGTTGAGCAGTCGGGGGTTGCGGCAGTCGGTGAGGTCGTAGATCGACAACAGGCCCGCGCCGGTGAGGAACGGAGCTCCGGCGGCGGCGAGCAGCTTCCGGTCCGGGTGGATCTTCAAGGTTTCCCAGGTTCCGGCGAGCATGGCCGGTTCGGTCAGCGCGCCCGCCAACTGCGGCCGGGTGGGATCGGAGACGTCCAGGACCTGCACGCCGACGGCGGGGCCGGACAGGCTGCCGGGAAAGAAGCTGCCGATGTAGACGCACGAATCGAAGGCGCCCGAGACGACGCCGCCACCGTGGCCGTCGAACTGACCGATGCGGCTGATGTTGCAGTGATATCCCTCGGTACTGCGCCCGTTGTCCCGATCCGCCGCCGGGACGTCGCCCTGTAGTCCCGGCTCCGGAGCCGAGCCCGGGCCGCACGTCGCCTTTGCCGCCGTCGAGCGCGAGATACCGGGCAGGGCTTGGCTATCGGCCAGGCCGTAGGACGCGGTCCCGGCCAGCACGGTCGACAGCACCGCACCCGTGATGGCGACGACGGCGGCGCGCAGCGCGGTGGAGGTACTCATCATGGCTTCCTCGGACTCGCAGCTGCACCGTTGATGCAACAGTAGACATGTCTGGGACATGATGCCGATCACACTGCCGCGCGTCAACAGGTTCGCCGGTTCGGGCTAACGCCTCGGTGCCAGAAGTCGTGGAGCTGTCGTCATCACTCCCCGAGTCGAACCGGCTGTGTGACAGCCAGATCGAGTGGATGAATATCCGCGGCGCGCCACGCGGTGGACAGAGCGTCGACGAGGGCGGGTGGCGTGAGGGCGATTCCGCAGTCTCCCCCACCCGCGCCGGACGTCTTGGCGGCGATGCCGAGATCCCGGGCGAGGGCACGCAGCGCCGCCAGCGCCGGGGTTTCCATCGCCAGCCCCAGGGCGTCGGCGTGACGGCGCAGGTTCTCACCGGCCCGGTTCACCTGTTCGTCCACCGCGGTGTCCGTCCCCGAGCGCAGGGCGGCGGCGATGGCGGCTACGGCGGCATTACTCTCGGCGACGAAACGCCGGTGCGAATCAGCGGCCGCGCGGGTTCGGGAATCGAAGTGCGCCACCAGATCCCGAGTGCTGACCGGCGATCGCGTCCACCCGACCAGCAATCGCAGATCGCGGGGCGGCGGGAGCGGTGTCGCCCGCAGGTGCGGCCAGGGCTGGGCGATCAGTGCCGAGATCTCGGTTCCGGCGGCGAGTAGTTCGCACACCCGCGTGCGGTCGGGCG
The DNA here is from genome assembly GCF_053645575.1 of Nocardia sp. NPDC055321. Lineage (NCBI taxonomy): Bacteria > Bacillati > Actinomycetota > Actinomycetes > Mycobacteriales > Nocardiaceae > Nocardia > Nocardia sp. NPDC055321. The sequence continues at coordinate 97,486 of NZ_JBSHMS010000027.1, read as the reverse complement.
CGGTGTACGCGACCCAGCCGCCGAGCAGGGAGGCCGCCACATCGCCGCCGGACCCGCGTGGGTCGACCGACATCGACGCCAGCAGAGCGAGTTTCAGTCGCTCCTCGGCGTCCAGTGTCACACCGTAGAACTCGACGAGTGCGCCGACGACGGCGACGGTGACCGCGCCGGAGGATCCCAGACCGTATTTGGCCCCGGAGATCACGTCGTCCAGTTCGGACTCGATCACGAGGTCGAAACCGCCTTCGCGACAGCCGCTTTCGACCGCCAACCGCCGTGCTACCCGAACGGCGGCGAGCACCTGTGCGAGCCGCGGATCCGGATGGCCGTCGGTAATCTCCACCGCGCGTCCGTCGGTGACGCCGCTGGTCACCGTGACCCGGTCGTCCGCCCGTGGCGCGAGCCGCGCGGTGAGGAACCGGTCGACCCCGACCAGCACGGCCGACCCACCGGGCTCGAGCACCGCGTACTCCCCCGCGATGTAGAGCTTGCCGGGAACACGGACCTCGATCATTCGGTCACCACCGCCGCCGCCGGCCCGGGCCCGGCCCGAACCACCTCGCCGACCCCGGCGATGTCGGCGAGCGCCGCCGCGACCCGCGCGGCGTCGGACCGTTCGCACAGCACCTTCACGTTGGGTCCGGCGTCCATGGTGGCGTAGGCCGCGACTCCCTCGGCCCGCAGTTCCACGATCCGGTCCAGCACCCGTAGCGACCCCGGTGCGAAGTAGCGCACCGCCGGGCGCGCTCCGAGCATGCTCGCGTGCATGCCCAGTGCGTTACGCTCGGCGATCTCACCGACCCCGCGCAGGTCACCGACGCCGATCGCGGCTCGCATCTGGGCGAGATCCTCCTCCGCGGACCGCACCCAGGGCAGATAGAACGGGGACGTGCGCATGGTGCGCCGCATGGCTTCTCCGCTCGAGATGGGCTTCTCCGCGGCGCTGACCACGGCCACCACCAGCGCGGGATCCAGGGCGCTCGCGTCCACCGGTTCGGCGAAACTGGACTCGTCACCCGCGGCGCCGTCGCCGATGCCGCGGTGCCACTGCACGAAACCGCCGTGTATCGACCGCGACGCACTGCCGGAGCCGCGACGCGCAAGCCGGGTCAGCGCTCGCCGGTCCAGGTCGAGTCCATATGCACCGGCCGCCGCGACGGCCAGTGCGGCGAACCCCGCCGCCGACGAGGCCAGGCCCGCACCCAGGGGAACCGTGTTGACGGTGATGATCCGCGCGCGCCGACCGTCGTCGGCCCGTGCTCGCACCACGTCCAGGAACCGGGACACCCGGTCGCCGAAGGCGATCGGCGCCCGGGTGTCCCCGAGCCACACCTCATCGCTCACGTAGTCCGCCACCGTGACCGTGGTGGTGGTGCGGTAGATGTCCAAGGTCATCGACAGGCTGCTGGTCGTCGGAAGATGCAGGGCCTCATCGCGTTTGCCCCAGTATTTGATCAGCGCGATGTTCGGATGCGCGGTCGCCGTCGCCGTACTCATGCCCGCCCCGGAACGATGGTGGTCACCACGGTCGCCGAGGTGCCGGACAGTGCCGGGGTCAGCTTGTCGGTGACGACCTCCGGCCCGGCGACCAGGACACAGCCGCCCAATCCGCCGCCGGACAGTTTCGCGCCCCAGGCACCCACATCCAGTGCCGCGGTGACGATCTCCTCGATCGGACCGCTGCTCACCCCGAATTCACGCAGGATCGCGTGATTCTCGGTCATCCCGGCGCCCAGCGCCGGGCCCCATCCGTCGGCGAGCTGCTCGACGGCCGACACGGTCAGGGCCCAAGCCCGCGCGAGCAGCGCCTCGGTCCGATCACCGCCGAGGGCGGCCATCCGATCCCGGACCAGCTCGACCGCCTGGTGGGTGCTCGCCAGCACGCCGGTGTCCACCACCGTGAGCACCATGTCCGCGTCGTGGGCCACCGCGAGCGGGCGCACGTTGCCGGCGTGGAACCACAGCGGCCCCGCCCGGTGGGTGACGGTGCGGGCGTCGATCCCGCTGGCCCTGCCGTGCGCGAAACTCTCACAGCGCTGGATCAACTCGTAGTGTTGATCGGTGCTCAGCACCACCTCGTGCAGATCCGCCACCGCTTCGATGACGGCCCCGGCCAGCGCGGCGCTGGATCCCAGCCCACGTCCCACCGGAATCTCGCTGTGCAGTTCGATGCCCAGGGCCTCGACCGGCACCCCGAGGTGTTCGCAGGTCACCGACACCGCCAGCCGTGGGATGGTCCACGCGTCCAGCTTCGACATCGACATCCGGCCGGCGGTGGCCGACGGCCCCGCTCCGGTGAAGTCGATGCGCACCGGGCCCCGCCGGTGCCGGGCCGCCGCGGTCGCCGTCAGTTCCGGAACCGGCAGCGCGATAGCGGGATTGCCGTAGAGGACCACGTGCTCGCCGAACAGAATCACCTTGGCGTGCGCGGCCCCGTGACCGATCCGGCTCATCGGGCGAGCGCGCGGTAGTCGCGTTTGTCATCGACCACGGCGGCGAAGCGGAACGCGCCGGCGGTGACCGCGTCGAACTCGACATCACCGTCCGACCCGGTCCGGGCCGCCTCGCGCAGTGCGCGATACCGCGCGTAGTCGATGGGTTCGCGGGCGGTGAGCGCGGCACGGTTGGCCGGTCCGCGCAGGTGGTCGCGGTACCCGGGAACAGCTGTGAGAGAGAAGAATTCGGACACGCAGCCGGACCCGTAGCTGAGCATGGCGACGGGCTTGCCGGTCAGGTCCGCGGCGTGGTCGAGCAGTGACAGCCAACCCAGGTACAACGAGGCGGTGTAGCTGTTTCCGATCACCCGGTTGTAGTGGGTGGTGTCGGCCAGATCGGCGGCCACGACCTCCGAAGTCGCTACGCGACCGTTGATTTCGAGCAGCCGGGTGTGCGCCTTGTAGGCCATACGGGTGAAGGGCTGGTGGTAGCAGAAGGCGGCGAACTCGGCGTACGCGTGCCCGCCCTGCGCCTCGTAATCCTTCCACGCGTGCTCCACCGCGTCCAGATACACGCTGATGGAGAGCTTTCCGTCCACGCGCGGTGTCGCTCGGTAGTTGGGCCGCCAGAAGTCCATCACGTTCGCCGTGTACAGCCCCGAGACCGGGTCGAGCACAGCGATGGCGGGATCGGCGGCCACCAGCAGGGCGACCGCCGCAGCGCCCTGGGTGGATTCGCCCGCCGAGTCCAGGTCGTAGGCCGCGATGTCGGAGGCGATCACCAGCACCCGCCGGCTCGGGTCGCGGGCCACCAGCGCGGCCGCGAATTGCAGTGCGGCGGTTCCGCCGTAGCAGGCCTGCTTCACCTCGACCGCCCGGACCGCGGCGGGCAGACCGAGCAGGTCCTGCACGTACACCGCGGCGGCTTTGGAGGCGTCGATGCCGGACTCGGTGGCCAGCAGGATCGTGTGGATGCCCTCGGTGCCGTGCCGCTCGATGAGCTGCCGGGCGGCGGTCGCCGCCAGGGTCACGATGTCCTCGTCGGGTGCGACGACGGTCTGGATATCCTGCCCCAGGCCGATCCGGTACTTGTTCACCTCGACCCCGTGCGCGGCGGCCAGCTCCGCGAGATCCATGGCGTAATGCCCGGTCGCGAAGGCGATGTCGTGAATACCGATCCGTGCGGTCATACCCTGCCCACCTGTTCCTGCGAACGTTCGAAACGAATGTGCGAGCGCATCAGCTCGCCGGGATTGGTCTGCGCCGCCATCAGCGACAACTCGCCGCACAGCACGGTGGCCGCGACGATGGCGGCCAGGCGGCGCGAGTTCACGCCGGGCTCGGCCGGGGCCCGGCAGCCCATCCGGGTCAGATTGGCCTCCACGAAATCCAGGCCCTTGCCGTTGCCGACGGTGCCGACGATCACGTTCGGCAGCGTGCACGAGAAGTACAGCGCGCCATCGCGATCCTCGGCGTGGGTGATGCCCTGCGAGCCTTCGACGATGTTCGCCGCGTCCTGCCCGGTCGCGAGATACAGTGCCAGCAGCATGTTGGCGTAATGCGCGTTGGCGGAACGGATCCCGCCGGCCAGGGTGGTGCCGATCAGGTTCTTGCGCACGTTGAGTTCGGCGATGTCGGCGGCGGTGGTGTGCAGGGTCGACTCGACGATGTCGGCCGGGACCAGGATCTCGGCGACGACGTTCTTGCCGCGGCCCAGGATGCCGTTGACCGCCGTGGCCTTCTTGTCGGTGCAGTAGTTGCCCGACACCGAGCCGTAGCGCAGCGCGGGCAGCACGGTGAGGATGTACTCCAGCAGCGCGTCCGAGGCGAGGGTGGCCATGTTGTGGCCCGAGGCGTCCCCGGTGGCGAATTCGAAGCGCAGGAACAGCAGGTCGCCGACGATCTGGTGGCGCACGTCCAGCAGCCGTGCGAAGCGGCTGCGGGCCGCGACCACCGCCTCGAGTTCGATCCTGTCCTCGGCGAGCCGGCGGACCGCGTCCACCGCGGTCTGCGCGTCCGGCGCCTGCAGCAGCACCGAGCGGGTCATCCGCTCGTCGACGACGGTGACGGCGATTCCCCGCTCACACAGGCGCGATACCTTCGCGCCGCGGGCGACAGACGGCCACAGCGGTGATTCGTAGGTGGCCAGCGGCACCTCGACGGTGCCGGTGACCGCGTTGCCGGACAGGGCCAGCGGCCCGACCCAGCGCAGCGGCACGGGCGCGACTTCTTGTATCGGATTCACGTGGTCCTCTTCTGGTTCGGGTGTCACCGGTCGCGGCGCACGGCGGCGTAGGCCATGGCGCGCAGGTCGTTTCGGGCCTGTTCGGTGGCGCTGCTCGCGGCCAGGGTCTCGACGGCCTGTTCGGTCAGTTCCTCGATCCGGCGCTCGACCTCGCCGGACGCGCCGGTGGCGTGGATCAGGGCCCGCAGTCGGTCGACGTCGGCGTCGGACAGGTCGGTGCCGAGCGCCGATCGAAGCTGTTGCGCGGCAGCGGGATCGGCTCGCTGCAGGGCGGTCGCGACCAGCACGGTCCGTTTCCCGGACCGCAGATCGTCCCCGGACGGTTTGCCCGTGGTCCGCGCATCCCCGAACACCCCCAGGAGGTCGTCGCGGAGCTGGAACGCGAGGCCGATCTTGGCGCCGAATTCGCGGTAGGCCGTGATCAGTTCGGCGTCGGCTCCGGCCAGCGCGGCGCCGAGGTGCAGGGGACGTTCGATGGTGTAGGCGGCGGTCTTGTAGCGGTTCACCAGCAGCGCGGCCCCGACGCTCTCGTCCCCGGCGACCTCGGCTTCGATGTCGAGCAGCTGGCCGGTCAGCACCTCGGTGCGCATGGCCGCCCATACCGGTGCGGCCCGGCCCAGGGCCGCGGGGTCCAGGGCCGCGGAATAGAACATGTCGTCGGCCCAGGCGAGGGCGAGATCACCGAGCAGAATGCCCATCGCGGTGCCGTAGTGCGCGGCGTCCCCGGCGAATCCGGCCGCGGTGTGCCGGTTCGCGAACTGGCGATGCACCGCCGGAGCGCCGCGACGGGTGTCGGACCGGTCGATGATGTCGTCGTGGATGAGGGCGTTGGCGTGCACCAATTCCACTGCCGCACAAGCCTGTATCACCGCCGCGCCGACCGCCGAACCAGCCGGGGCGGCACCGTGCCAGCCGGTCACCGCGAACGTGGGCCTGGTGCGTTTCCCGCCGCCGAGCACGAAGGCCCGAATCACCTCGGCCGCGCGGGCCGCCCCGGGATGGATCGCGCGCACGAATTCCGTTCGCTCGCACAGGAATCGATCGAGCACCGACTCGATCGCCCCGGGCAGGTCCACGGCGGCGTCGATCGACGGCGCGCTCACGCGGTGACCTTTGTCAGCAGCTGGTGCAGCTCGTTGACACGGTGGGCGTCGCAGCCGATCTCGCGCAGGCGTCCCAGGCCGCTCTCGATCGAGGACGCGATCACCGCGCGGACCGCGTCGGGTTCGGCGACCACATCGGCGTAGGTGGTGCGGCCGTTGCCCACATCGAGGTGCCGGTCCTTGCCGCTGATCTCCGGTCCCAGGTGATCGCGGAGATCGTCGGCGAGCTGGAAGGCCACCCCGAGTTCCTCGCACGCGTGCACGAACGCGGTGAGCTCGGTGTCGGCGCGGGCCAGCAGCACGCCCAGCGCCAGCGGCAGGTAGATCGAGTAACGCCCGGATTTGTAGTTGGCGATGCGGCGCAAGATCGCGGGATCGCTTTCGGCGACCGCCGCGGCGGTGACGTCGGCGTACTGCGCGACCACCAGTTCCTGCGACAATTCCGCCCAGAGTGTGCGCAGGGCAGCGTGTTCGGCGCCGACCAGCTCGGCCGCCGCGGCGGCGCAGAGGTCGCCCGCCAGGACGGCCAGAGCGTCACCGTGCCGGCGCGCGGCCGGATCCTCGGTCCCTTCACCGCGGTGTTCGAGCACGTGGACGGTGGCGGTCGACCGGCCGCGACGCAGCATGGCGTTGTCCATCACGTCGTCCTGCAGCAGGCCGAACAGGTGCAGCAGCTCGACCGCCGCCGCCACCGGCACCGCGCGCCGCAGCTCGTCGGTGTCCGCGCCGACCAGCAGCATGCCGTGCAGGACCAGCAGCGGTCGCATCTTCTTGCCCCCGGCCGCGTGCAGGCGCCGGGCCAGTGCGGCCGGGCTGACCGGGGAATCGGCGTAGGGGATGTCGGCCCAGCGGGCGTCGTCGAGTTGGTCGGCGATCACCCGGTCCACCTCCGCCACGAACTCGGCGGGATCGGTGGCGCGCACCCGGCGCGTCCACCGGTCCCAGTGCGGCGCGAGGGCGGTCGAGGCGAATTCGGCGCTGGTCACCAGCGGGCCGAAGACGCTGCCGAACCAGGCCGATACCCCGAGTTCGCGCATGATTTCGGCCAGTTCGGCCGCGTCCACGAATCGCACCGCGCCGACCTCGGCCGGGTCGGGGTCGGGCTGTGCCGCGGTGATGCCGAACAGCACATGGTTGACCTCCCATTCGGTCAGCCCGGTATCGGGATCGCGGAAGCGGTATTCAACGACGGCGGCCTCGCGCAGCTCACCGACGAGGACCCCCAGTTCCTCCTGGATCCGCACCCGCGCGTCCGCGATCGCGGTCTCGCGGGACGCGGGATGCCCGCAGCAGGAGTTCGACCAGACCCCGGGCCAGTGGTACTTCACGGCCGCGCGCTGCTGCAGGATCAGGCGGCCGTCGGGGGTGAACAGGAAGGTCGAGAACGCCCGATGGCGTTGCCCGTCCGCGCTGTGTGCGTGAATCTTGTCGGCCACAACGGTATCCGCGCCGAACTCGTCGACGAGGCGGACTTGGACGTGGGTGTCGATGAGGGTTCCGGCGCTCACGATTCTGCAACCTTTTCCGTGCTCCGAGCGGCCACCGTGTCCCCGGTGCCCGATTTTCCGATTCGTTCGAATACCCACCAGCCCGCGACGGCCGCGACGGCGGAGACGCCGACGGCCACCCAGGAGGCGGCGTGGAAGCCGTCCAGGAACGCGCCCTTGACGATCTCGCTCACCTTTTCGCCGACCGGCGGCGGTAGCTGCTGGGCCGCCTGCACACCGGCTATCACGGAGTCGCGGCTCGCGGCCTCGGCGGCTTCGGGCAGCCGCAGCTCGGCCAGGCCGTCGCCGATCCGGCTCGAATACACCGAGGCCAGAATGGATCCGAGCACCGCCACACCGAGCGTGCCGCCGACCTCGCGGCTGGTGTCGTTCACCGCCGATCCGGCGCCGGCCTGTCCGGTAGACAGATTGCTGAGCACGATGAGCGTCGCCGGGCCGGTGATCAGCGACAGCCCGGCCGCCATGGTCGTCATGGCCACGAAGATGACGCTCCAGTACGGGGTGTCGGTCTCGTAGCGGATGGTCAGCCAGAAGCCGACCGCCATGACCAGCGAGCCGAGCGCGGCGGTGCGGCCCGAACCGAGCTTGGACGCCAGGTACATGCCGGGACCCGCCAGCACCGCCATGACCACGGCGAAGGGCAGGGTGCGCAGTCCCGTCTCCAGGGGCGAGAACTCTTGTACGCCTTGGAAATACTGGGTGACCAGGAAGCAGAAGCCCATGAGGCTGAAGAACCCCATGGCCAGCAGCAGTGCGGCGGCGGCGAACTGACCGTCGGCGAACAGGCGCACCTCGAACAGCGCGTGGTCGTTGCGCAGTTCGGCGATCACGAAGGCGGCCAGGATGCCGAGCGCGACCAGGATGCCGCCCACCGTCCACGGTGAGAGCCAGCCCCGGTGCGGCGCCTCGATGACGCTGTAGACCAGCAGCACCACCCCGGCGGTCGAGAGCAGAACACCGATCAGATCGAACCGGCCGATCTCGGGATTCTTGCTGTTCGGCACCAGAATTCCCACCAGGATCAGTGCGAGCACGCCGGCCGGGATATTGATCCAGAAGACCGAACCCCACGAGAAGTGCTCGAGCAGCCAGCCGCCCAGTACCGGCCCGATCGCGATCGCGATACCGGCGACGGCGGACCAGGCGGCCACCGCGATCGCCCGTTCCTTGGCGTCGTCGAAGAGCACCACAACGATGGCCAGGGTCGCCGGAAACACCAGCGCGGCGAACAATCCCATGCCCGCGCGGGCCAGGATCAGCTCGCCCAGCGATCCGGCGAGGGCGCCGAGTCCGGAGGTGATCGTGAAGCCGACGACGCCGATCACCAGGAGGCGGCGGCGTCCGAACCGGTCACCGAGGTAGCCGCCGGTGAGCAGGAAGCCGGCGAAGATCAGCGTGTACATGTCCACGACCCATTGCAGGCCGGCGTTGTTCGCGTCCAATTGCGTGGCAATCGACGGGAGCGCGACATTGACGATCGTGTTGTCCATGAAGACCAGTAGCTCGGTCAAACACAGTGCGACGACCGCGAGCCAGCGCACCGCGCGGCTGCTGTCGTCGGTCGCCGCGCGCTCGCGGGAGAGAACCATCGTTCACCCTTCCAACCGGGGGTAGTGCTGTTATGTGGTGGCGCCCAGCAGTTTTCGCTGAACCTTGCCGTTGACCGATCGCGGCAGCGCGGGGACGGAGTAGACCGATCGCAGCGCGACCTCGGGTTCGAGACGGCTGTTGACCCACGTCCGGATCGCGTCGAGCGCGGCGGTGGGGGCCGGTTCGGCGAGCACGATGAAGGCATGGGAGGCGAACCCGGCGTCCGGATCGGGAACCGGCGTCACGGCCGCCTCGGCGACCAGCGGATGTCCCTCGAGGATCGCCTCGATGCGGAACGGCGACACCAGGTGGCCGTTGGACTTGTACACCTCGTCACCGCGGCCAAGCAGGCGGATCGAACCGTCGGTGAGCGAGCCGTCGGCGTAGTCACCCGTCCACTGCCAGCCCGCCGCGTCCAGGACCGGCGGCAGCAGTTCGCCCTGCCTGTCGTATCCCAGGAACGATCCACCCGAGAAGGACCGGAACTGCAGCTGCCGGGCCGGGGCGTCCGGCGTCTGATGAAGACGCACCTCGTACCCGGGAAGCACCTCGAATCTGCCGGGGCTGCCGGGGAATTCGCCGAGAATCGCGGTCGCCTCGGTCTGGCCGAAGCCGACGCGCACGCCGATCTCCCAGTCACGCGCGACGCGTTCGCGCGTGCGCTGGTCGAGGCTTTCCCCGACCGAGGTGATCTCGGTCAGGCGCGGGGGCCGGGGCTGTCCGGTATCCAGATTCCGCAGCACCACCGCCGGGGCGCACATCGAGTCCACGGCCGCGGCCTCGGCGAACGCGCGGACATCGGCCGCGGACTTGCGTGCGGGCCAGACCACCACGGTCGCGCCCGCCGTCAGCGGGACCAGCAGCGAACTCCAGAAGAACTTGGCCCAGCCCGGGCTGCTGATGTTGAGGTGGCGGCGGCCGGGGCCGAGCTGCGACCAGAACAGACTCGACAGGTGTCCGATCCCGTGGGTGCGGTGGCTGTGCAGCGCGAGTTTCGGTGCACCGGTCGTCCCGGAGGTGAAGCAGCCGAACGCGGCCAGGTCCGCGCCGCGGCGGGGACCCGGGTCGAATTCGACGCGATCGTCCCAGGCGACCAGGTCCGCCAGGTCCACCGTCCGGACACCGCTGCGCACCCGTTCCGGGGCCGAGGTCACCAGTGCGGCGGGGACCGCGCCGGCGAGCCTGATCGCGAATTGTTCGGGGTGCAGGCCGAAGTGGATCGGTACGCACACCGCACCGCATTTGAGAATCCCGATCAGCGCGGCCCACAGCTCGCACACGCTGTCCGATTCGATGACGACTCGATCACCGGGGCGGACCCCGCGCGCGCGCAGCCGGTGCGCGACGCCGTCGGAGGCATAGCTCAGCTCGTCGTAGGTGATCTCGCGCCACCGCCCGCCGAGGTCGGCTCCCGCGACGGCGATATCGGAATTGCCGTCGGCGACATGGTCGAACCAATCCAGCGCCCAATTGAACAGCGACGCCCGCGGCCAGTGGAACCGGGCCGCGGCACTCGGGTCGTGATAGTTGTTCATCAGGAAGTCGCGGGCGCGGCCGAACTCCTCGGTGTCGGCCAGCGCGCGTTCCGCGTGCCACTCGCGACCGCGTGTCATCGAACCAACTCCCTTGTCGCGGAAATACTTTGGAGGCAGTGGCGGGCGATCCGGTCGGCGTCGGCGGAGAACTCGGACGTGACGCCCGGGCGGCCGTTGCCGATCTGTGTGAACCAGCGGTGCCGTTCGGTGGGGATGCCGATCACGAACAGTCCGGCCACCGGGCTGCCGTCCCGGCCAATGGCTTCACCGGTGTCGAGGCTCGTCTCGCAGGCGCCGGTGTCGACCGCGCCGGTGGCCCCGGCATGCCGGTAGCGGCGCACGAGCCCGTCCGCGAGCAGTTGCCGATCGAGATGGTTCGTGCCCGCGTCCAGACGGAATTGCGTTATCCGCGTGTCGATTACGGTGTCGACCGGGATCGAGCCCGGAACCGCGGGCGACACCACCGACCCGCCGTCGTCGATGAGCCTGGCACCGGGTCCCGCGATGCGCAGTACGCCGGCGCGCAGCAGAGCCAGCAGTTCCAGGTTCCGCCGTGCAGGGGGGCCAGCGGCGAGTATCGAGTACACCGGTGCGAATCGGCCCAGGAAGTCACGCTCGTGACTGACGGGGGTGAGCCCACCCGCGTTCACGGCCGCGCGGATCGACGGGCGCAGGTCGCGCAGGGTGTCCAGGGCGGCCTTGACCGGGTTGGAGACGTTGCCCTGCTGGGCTTCTCGCAGGTCGGCTCGCAGCAGATCGGACACCGCGGTGGACCACTCGAGGCCGGAGGCGAATCGGCGGCCGGTGAACGGGCGTGCCATCGCTTCCAATGCGGGCAGGTCGGTGTCGGCTCCGTGTGCCCTGCCCAGTTCCAGGACCGCGGCGTGCGGATCGAGGGCGGCGGTCAGCAGGCCGACCTCGTCGAGGAAGCTCGCGGCCGCCGACGCCGATCGAGCCGCGATCTGGGTGCGGCAGTAGGTCGCCGCGACCTCGGCCATGACCCACGGGTGCACGTCGCGGTAGAAGTCCAGCTGACCGGACGTGCGCAGGTCGAGCATTCTGGCGACCGTGCACAGGCGCGGGGTGAACGAGAAGCTCGGCGACTTCTCGTTGCGTCCGCGAGCCAGGATCGGCAGCCCGGAACGGGACAGACCGACGATGCGCGGTTCGGCGCCGCTGGCGATGTATTCGAGTTCGCCGGTTGCCGATTCGGCGAATCTGCCGCCGCGGGCCTGGGTGAGCAGCGCGACCACGTCGTGGAACCCCAGGCCCATACCGATCGCGGCGACGGTGGCGTCCGCGCCGATCCGGTCCAGGGGCAGATCGGCGGCGGAGTCGCCGGGGTGGCCGGTGGCCAGCACGACGGCGTCGTAGTCGGCGCTGCCGTCGTGCGTGCGAACCGTGAAATTGTCTGCGCCCGAGTGAACTTCGAGCACGGTGTTGGTGATCAGTCGGACGCGGGTGTTCGCGTGCGCGTTGTCGAGCATCGCCCGGACCGCGAAGTGTAGGTAGTGCCCGTACTGGCGTCGGGTTTCGTAACCGGCGTATTCGGGCCGGCCGGTCGCGGTCGACCACTCCGCGAGCGAGGGGCCCGCGCCTGCCCGGGCGGGTCCGCCGTCGAGAGGTCCGGAAAAGATGGTGACCTCGCCGGAGGGGGTGTTCATCAGCAGGTGCGGGCTCTGCCGGGGATTCCACACGCGCCCGCTGCCCGGTTCGTCCCGGTCGTACAGGTCGATCGTCAGGGGTGCGCTCGCGGCGTGCACGAGCAGGCGTTCCAGCACGGACACCCCGCGCGGACCGCCGCCGACGATGGCCACCGACCGCGCCGAGTCGGGGTGGGGCGCCGCGAACTCCGGCGGCGCGTCGGTGATCACAGCGCGCTCCCCGAGGACAGCACGATGGCGGCGGCGAATCCGATGCTGCCGACGTCGATCGCGAAGAACCCGATCATCCGGGCGCGCAGGGCTTGGCCGCGCAGTACCCCGAAATAGAACTGGATGACGTTCATGACCAGCACGGGCACGACACACAGCACCGTCACGGTGTCGAGCGGGCCGCGAACGAACGGCAGCAGCGTGAGCCCGATCGTCACCACACACTGCGCGGTGAGGAAGACATTGAAGGCGCGCGGGGTGACCAGGACGGCGATGGTGCGCCTGCCGACCGCGGCGTCGCCTTCGCGGTCCGGGATGTTCGCGTACGACACGACGAGCACCAGCCACATGCCCATCAGCAGGCCGAGGGTGAGTGCTGTCGCGCTGATCGTGTGCGCCACAAGCCAATACGGCACAAGTACCGTGCAGGCCGAGACGAAGAACACGACGAATTCGAGACCGCCGGGGTGGTAGCTGAACTTCACACCGGCCGAATACTGGACGGCGAAGACAGACATCAGGATGAACAGCACCACCGCGCCGATCGGGGCGCGCCAGTCCAGCGCCCAGAGCGCGGCGACGCCGAACGCCAGCCCGACGCAGGCGCTGATCGTGGTGAAGACGACGGCCTCGCGTTCGGAGAGAACCCCGGTGAGTAGGGGCTTTCGGCGCGGCGGGCGGTATTCCTCGGTCTGATAGTTCATGGCGTCGCCGCCGTTGCGGAAGCCGATGATGTCGTCGGCCGCGCAGGTCGCGCACTTGATTCCGAGCAGGGTCACCAGGACCAAGCCGAGGGCGAGGGTCTCACGGCCGGTCAGTGTCGTGTCGGCGCGGAGCAGGAGAACCGCGAGCAGCCAGCCGTAGAACTGGTGGTATGCGTCCATTTTGGACAATCGCGCGTAGCCGATGAGTTTCGCGGAGAAGCCTGTCCGGCGAGTTTGCAAATCTACCATTGTGTTTCGAACCAGGACTTTCGTATCGACCGGATCTACCATTCGAGCAGGGCCAGGCCGGCGGCCATCCCGCCGCCGAATCCGGTCAGCAGGATCTTGTCGCCGCGCTTCAATTCAGCTGTGCGAGTCGCGAAATCGAGCGTGATCGGAATCGACGCCGACCCGGTGTTTCCGAATTCTTCGAGCGTGCGGTGTTCGGTGGCGTTCACCAGGCCGAGCTGCGGCACCACCTGGTCGAGCATGACGCCGTTGGCCTGATGGGTGATGAGATGATCGACGTCGGCGGGATCGTGGGCTGCGTCGCACAGGAATTGCTTCACCAGCCCGGGCAGGCGTTCGGTCACGAATTCCCGAACCGCACCGCCCTCCATGGCGAAATAGTGTCTGCCGGTGTCGTTTTCGGACGGACGATACGGCTCTCGGCTGCCACCCGCGGGCACGCGGATCAGGCCGGAGAGCGCACCGAACGTATGCAGTGAGGTGTGCAGAATGCCGCTGTGTCCCGACGCGGGACCCAGCACCACGGCACCGGCGCCGTCACCGAACAGCACCACCGTGCGGCGATCGGCGGGGTTCAGGATTCGCGAGTACACGTCGGCGCCGATGACGAGCGCGTAGCCGCCCGAGCGTGCGATCACCGATTCCGCCGTGTGCAGGGCGAAGACGAATCCACTGCACACCGCGTTCACGTCGAACGCCCAGGCCCCGTCCGCGCCCAGGTTGTGCTGCACGTACGCCGCGGTGGGCGGCTGCGGAGTGTCCGGGGTCGAGGTCGAGACCACGATCGCCGAGAGCTCGCGCGGCTCTATACCGGCCGCGGCCAGCGCCCGCCGCGCCGCGATCGTCGCCAAATCCGAAGTCGCCTCACCGGATTCGGCCCACCGACGCTCCCCGATCCCGGTGCGCTCGGTGATCCAGCCGGGATCGACCCCGGCTCCCGCCGCGACCTCGGCGTTGGTGACCACCCGCTCGGGCAGGTACGCCCCGGTGCCGAGCACGGCCGCCGCGGCACGGCGGCGCTGATCGGGAATCCCCGGGTCGGCGAGCGCGCACCCGCAGTGGCAGTCGGTCTCGGACGAGTTGTCGGAAGTTTTTCGCATGCAGCAGCCATCCCCTGGTTCCGCGAAACAGCACATGTGTCACGACAGCGCTGACGTGATATCCCCGTGCACCGACCCGCCGCCGCAACACGACGATCACCCGCCCGAGGACTTACAAGTTATTTCGAATTCGCACACGACCGCGTCCCCGTCGACCCCTGCCGGTGCTTTACCCGCAGCAGATCCTGGCAGATGCCGGGCGGCCGTGCAAGGTTCTTGTTAACGGTCATTCGCGCGCAAAATGCCCGCTACGTCATCGGTTTGACAGGCCTATGGAGCAATGAGAGGTTTTAGAGCTCATCTTCTCATCGCTATGGACACCACGCCAGACACATTTCTACAAACGACATGAAAACGCTTGTCGCACTACACATGTGGTTACCGACGGGTCACATGCGCTCGATTCCACACAACGCGACCCCGGGTTACTGCAGCCGAAACCCCGGATGGCAGAGCACATTCCGCGAGTGTGTCCACGACGACGACATGGCAACGATCACAAGCGACACGGACGAACATTCACCGGATCCCCACCGTTCGGCCCGACTCCGCGTAGCCCTCCGACACGCCATATCCGAGGCCAAGGTCCGCGAACAGCCCACGTCTCACAGAAGGGCAATTCCGAACGATTCGCGAATCGACAGGGAGGGAGCAGGTTTGGGCCTGACCCGAAGCCTGCTCAGCCCACCGCCACAACACCACCCACGGACGCCAGGTCCCGGGGCGCAGACAAGAGTCCGATTCCGCAGATCAGGTCGGCCCCGAGAGTTCACCGACGGGTCCTGCCGCGGGAGAGCCGACGAGCCTCCGCGCAGAGAACAGGTCGCAGTTCGAGCGGGTACCGGCCGCCGCACGCGGAACCCGAGCGAGACACCGAGTGCACGAACAGGTCTCGGGATGAGAATTACATTCTCTCATTACGCGAATGAGCCTTGACGTTCCTGGGAACGCAGTGCAGATTGGGGGGCAGCACACCGGCGCGGTCGAGCGCCGCGGCACGACGAGAGGGGTCAGTGATGACGGTGCAGGCGGTTCTGGACGAGATCCGGAAGCGGCCGGGTTCCGGGGATGTCATCCCGATCATCGACCCGGTGACCGAGGAGCAGATCACCGAGTTCACCGACTGCGGGGCGGACGGGGTCGACGAGGCGGTCGCGCGGGCCAGGGCGTCGTTCGAGGCGGGGGTCTGGGCGGGGCTGCCGGGGCGCGAGCGGGCCAGAATCATGTGGCGCATCGCCGATCTCATCGACGAGCACGCCGCCGAGTTCGCCGCGATCGACTCCGCCAACACCGGCATGATGAAGCTGCAGTCCGAGATGGTCGTTCCGACCTGCGCGGAGTTCTTCCGGTACTACGCCGGGTGGTGTTCCAAGATCAACGGCACCGCGTACGACGTGCGGACCACCGGCATCGCGACGGACAGTTACGTCGACCTGCACGCCTACACCCTGAAGGAGCCCTACGGCGTCGTCGGGCTGATCTTCCCGTGGAACGGGCCCATCTTCAACGCCTGCGCCAAGATCGCGCCCGCGCTCGCCGCGGGCTGCAGCAGTCTGGTGAAACCCGCTGAGGAGACTCCGCTTTCGGCGCTGCTGCTCGACCGCCTGATCCACGAGGCCGGCGTCCCGGAAGGCGTGGTCAACCTCATCACCGGGTACGGGCACACCGCGGGCGCGGCGATCAGCGCGCATCCCGACGTCGAGAAGGTCGCCTTCACCGGGTCCACCGAGGTCGGCAAGATGATCGTGCAGGCGTCGGCGGGCAACCTGAAGAAGGTGATGCTGGAGCTCGGCGGCAAGTCGCCGGTGCTGATCTTCGACGACGCCGACCTGGACAAGGCCATCTTCGGCGCGGCGATGGGCATTTTCGTGCACTCCGGGCAGGGATGCGTCTGTGGTTCCCGAATCTTCGTGCAGCGCGGGGTGTACGACCGGGTGGTCGAGGGCATCGCCGGGGTCGCGAACTTCATGAAGTACGGCGGCCCGAGCGAAGAGGGCGTCATGAGCGGACCGCTCATCAGCGCCAAGCAGCTCGACCGCGTCCTGGGCTACATCGACGAGGGCAAGCGCGGCGGCGCCGAGGTCGTGACCGGCGGACATCGACTGGACCGCAAGGGGTACTTCGTCCACCCGACGGTGCTCACCAATGTCGATCCCGGCATGCGGCTCTACCGCGAGGAGATCTTCGGCCCCGTCGTCTCGATCATCCCGTTCGACGACGAGGACGAGGCCATCGCGATGGCGAACGACACCAGCTACGGACTCGCGGGCACGGTTTGGACCAACGACATCAGCCGTGGTCACCGGCTGGTCAAACGGCTGCAGGCCGGCAGCGTGCAGATCAACTGCCAGTTGATCTTCGACCACGATGTGCCGTTCGGCGGCTACAAGCAGTCCGGCTGGGGCCACGAGTTCGGTAAAGAGGGGCTCGACGGATACCTCAAGACCAAGTCGGTCTGGGCCCAGCTCTGAGTCCGCGCGGGTCCGAGGGTCTCTTGGGCCCGCACCCGGCGTCGGACCGGTAGCTCACCGCGAGCCCCGGTCCTGTTCGGCGTACACGGCCAGCGCCTGAGCCAGGCTGTCGAACAACCTCAGCATCACGGTCATCCCGGTGACCTCGATCGGGCGGCGCGCCTGCGGCGAGGGCACCACCCACGGCGGGCCGGCACAGGACTGTGCGGCGCGGGCGAGGACGGCGAGCCCGGACGAGTCCAGGAAGACGACCCTCGTCAGATCCACCATGATCGTCGGCGGGTCCTCGTCCAGTGCTCGCCGCAACGCGTCGTCGAGCAGGGGTACGGACAGCACATCCACCTCGCCGGCGGCGACCACGATCGGAACCGGCCCCTCGGTCAGGACCTGCACCCGCAGCAGCTGGGTCGAATTCTCCTGGCTCATAACGTCTCTCCTCGCCGCGCGGACCTCGCCTTCACGCGGACAGCGCACAAACCCACTCGCCAGTACGCGATTCCCCGGTCACGGCTTGCTACACGTTCGAATCCTGACCCGGACCGGCGTTGGCTCCGAGGCCGAAACGACCTGGGCGATAACCGTGTTCACGATCGTCCCGACAGTCACGGTGCTGATGGAACAGCTGCAACCGCTCGTCGCGAGCAGCCGGCGCCGACTACAGCCCGTCACCCCGGCCGGATGGCGGGGACGCCCTGACGGTGGCCCTGTATAGAGGACTCCATGACTCGCATCGCCGTCACGGGGCACATGAACATCACCGCGGACTCGGTGCCGCTCATCTACGCCGAGATCCGCCGGGTGATCGCCGAGAGCGGTGACGGCGCGGACCTGGTCGGTATCAGCTGCATCGCGCGCGGCGCGGACTCGGTGTTTGCCCGGGCCGTGCTCGACGCGGGCGGGCGGCTCGAGGTCGTGGTGCCGGCGCGGAACTACCGTCAGCGCAAGGTCGGGCCCGACCACGCGCCGGAGTTCGACGCGCTGATCGAGGCCGCGAGCAGGGTGCGGGTGATGGACTTCGACGATGCCGGGCGCGACGCCTACGAGGCCGCCAACCGGGTGCTCGTGGGTACGAGCGACCTGTTGATCGCAGTGTGGGATTCGCGGCCGAGCGAGAAGGGCGGCACCGGCACGGTCGTCGAGCTGGCCAACGACAGGGGCCTGCCGGTGTCGATCATCTGGCCCGAGGGCGCGGCTCGGGACTGATCGCGCCGACGCCGTGTGCTAGAGAGGTCTCATGCCCTATGCCCTCACCTACTCCAGCACGGCCCGCTTCGCCCTGGACGAACGCGAGGTGAGCACGCTGCTCGAACGGGCGCGGGAGATCAACGCCGCCGAGCAGGTCACCGGCCTGCTCGTGTACGCCCGGCCGAGCTGGGAGTGGGCCGGGTTCGTGCAAGTCCTGGAGGGCGACCGGGACGCCGTCGAACGCATTTTCGCCCGGATCGAGCGGGACGAGCTGCACACCGGGGTGGTCGTGCTCGGGCGCGGGCCGATCGCCGAACGTGATTACGACGGATGGTCCATGAAGTTCGCGCGGATGGACCACACCCGGTTGCCCGAACTTCTCGGCGAACCCGCAGTGGGTGACCATAATCCGCTCACCGACCCGGAGGTCGCGCGGCGGGTACTGGCCGCCGCCGACTCCGACGGATGACGTACGCAGCCCGCCGTAGATAACGGGAATCGTTTTCGATAATCTGAGTAGATGATCGAATCCTGCTGCGCCCGAATGTAATACGATGCGCGACCGATACCCGACAGGCTCCGTCGCCCGGCACCGGCGAAGCAAGCGGACAAACGCCGTTCTCGAGGCGTTGCGCCGAAGCGACCGATTCCGCACTCCCCGACAGCTTTTCGACGAACTGCGGCTCACCGCGACCGTCTCCATCGGGCGCACGACGCTGTACCGCATCCTGTACAAGCTCGAAGCGCAGGGGATTCTCGAGTCCACGCGCACCGAGGGCGGTGAACTGCTCTACCGCGCCCGAGACGGGAGCGGTACAGGGCACAACATCCTGTGTCGCCGGTGCGGCCGCACCGAACAGTTCACCTTCGACGGACTCAGGCTGCGGATCGAGCGCGCGGCACAGCGGCACCGATACACCGAGGTCACCTATCGCTGGGATATGCACGGCATATGCGGTGACTGCACTCGGCCGGCCGGGTAGCTGTACCCGGCCGGCCTGAGACTCAGATTCCCTGCCGGACAGCGCTTTCGCGATCGGTACTGCCCGCGCCGCTCATCCGGCCGGCCGGTCGAGCGGTATCTCCAGGTGCACTGTCTGGAACTCCGTGTGCGGACCGCGGGCGTCGGCGACGATGTCGCCGAACGTCAGCCAGAACTCCAGAGCGCCGGGGGTGCGCGCATCGGTGTGGAGGTAGAGGCGTTCGAACTCCGGCGTCGCGCGCACGTGGTCGACCGCCGTTCGCACCAGTCGAGTGGCGAGACCGTGGCGGTGGTGTTCGGGGCGCACATAGACCCGGAACAGTTGTGCGGTGGTCTCATCCGGGTAGCGACGGGCCAGTTCGGCGGAATGTGGCGGATGCGCGGGGCCTTGGGCGCGAATGGCCGTGGTGGCCACGATCTCGCCCTCGTGTTCGGCGACCCACAGACGGTTGCGCGGATGGCGCAGATACACGGTGTCCGGATCGATCACATCCCCGTGGTACCGGGGTAGATATCCGTGCCCGAACACGCGGTAGAAGGTGTCGAGCATGACGCTGCGGGCGCCCGGCAGGTCGGCTGCTTCGGCCTGCCGGACGCGGTAGCCGGTGTCGGCGGCGGTCGTCGTCACTTCGCACCGAGTTCGCGGTCGAGCACCTCGAGTCCCTCGACCGCCACCGGGCCCGGGCCCGTGTAGCCGAAGGGCAGCACGATGATTCGGTTGTCCCGAATGGCGCGCAACCCGGCCAGCTCGGGCCGCTGCCGGAGGGCGGTACGGACCGAGTCCGGCGTCTGGTCGGCCTGGGTCAGCAGGATGATGACCTCGGGATCGCGCGCGATGAGGGTTTCGGTGCTGGCCTCGAAGTTCCGCTTGGCGATATCGCCGTAGATGTTGTCCAGGCCCAGGATTCGCATCTGCTCGTCGACGGTGCTCTTGGAACCGTACGCCTTGAGCTGGGCGCCGTCCCGGGACAGGATCAGCGCCGCGGCAGGTGTGCGCTTGGCGACCCCCTGGTGCCGGGCGGTCACGGCGGCAACCCGCTGCTGGAGCGTGGCGACCTCCGCGTCGGCCGCGGCACTCGTCCCGAAAAGCTTTCCGTACAGGGTGATGTCGGCGAAGATGTCGGCGAACGAGCCGGAGGCGTCCGCGCAGTAGCCGCGGGTGACGATCAGCGGAATGTTCACCTTGGCCAGGTCGTCGGCGGTGACCGTGAGCCCTTCGACGCTCACGACCAGATCCGGCGATCTGCTGATGATCTCCTCGCGGGCGAGTTCGGCCGTGGGCGCGGTGATTTCGATGCCCTTCAGCGCGTCGCCGTACTGGCCGGGGAACGACGCGGTCTCGAAGGTGCGGGTGACGATGCGGTCGGCGGCGCCCGCGGCGGCGACCAGGGGCGCGGCGATGGAGGCGACGGTCACGACCCGCTTCGGCGGGGCGTCGAAGGTGACCTCGCGCCCGCAACTCGAGATCGTCATCGGGAAGCCGTCCGCGACGGGTTCGGACACCGACGCGGACGTTCCGCAGCCGGCGACGAGGGCGCTGGTGACCAGCGCGAGTAGCGGCGCCGCCGCGCGGCGCCGGGTACTGACAGGGGTGATCACGGTGATCGTTTTCCTTTCCAGGGGTGAAGAATTCAGGCCGTCGCGCCGGCGCGCAGCCGCCGGACCAGCACGAGCAGCAGTGGCGCGCCGACGGCAGCGGTGACGATGCCGATGGGCAGTTCGCGGGGCGCGAAGACGGTGCGCGCGGCCACGTCGGCGACGACGAGGAACAGCGCCCCGATCAGTGCGCTGACCACCAGGAGATGCCGATGTGTACCGCCGACGCAGAGGCGGGCCACGTGCGGCACGATCAGTCCGACGAAGCCGATCGCACCGGCGACGGCGACCACGGCACCGACGGCGAGCGCTACCGTCAGCAAGGCCCACAGCCGCACCCGGTTCGGTGCGATGCCCAGGGCGCGCGCGGTGTCGTCACCGGCTGCCATGGCATCGAGGCGAGATGCCATGAGCAGCACCGCGATCGCCGCGGTGACGACGACGGCGGCGGTGGTCCCCACCGACGACCACGCCGCCGATGCCAGCGAACCGAGCAGCCAGAACAGCACGGTCCGTGCGGCTTCGGGCCGGTCGGAGGCGAAGACCAGGAAGCTCGTGGCCGCGGAGAAGATGTAGCCGATGGTCACCCCGCCCAGCAGCAGCCGCAGCGAGGTCAGCTGACCGTTCATCCGGGCGATGGCGAACAGCAGTGCCGTCGCGACCAGCGCACCCACGAACGCGCTGGCCGCGAGCGCGGCGGTCGTGGTCGCGGCGGCCACACCGAACAGCAGGTAGACCGCGGCGCCGGTGGAGGCGCCCGAGGTGACACCGAGAATGTGCGGGTCGGCGAGCACGTTGCGCACGATCGTCTGCAGGACGGCGCCCGTGATAGCCAGCGCCGCACCGACGAGCGCGCCGAGCAGCACCCGGGGCACGCGCACCAGCCAGATGATGGAATCCTGCGCCGTGGTCCAGTCGGCGGTCGCGGGCAGGCCGGCCGTGTGGTGACCGATGATCCGCGCGACGGTGCCCGGCGGCACCGACACGGGCCCGAGACCGGCCGCGAACAGCACCGCGACAACCAGTGCCGTACCGAGGCCGCCGATCCACAGCAGGGTGCGGCCCCGGTGCCGGGCATGGTCGAGGTCGTCGGTGACCGAGGTGCCGGGCAGCGTCGTGGTCATCGGGCGGCCTCCTCTCGCAGGTCGGTCTCGGATGGATCGGCGGCGGTGATGTCGCCGGGCTCGGCGGCCGGGCCGAAGAGCAACTGCACGGCACCGAACGCCTCGGTCCGGCGCACGGTGATGCCGTAGACCGGTTCGAGGACCGGCGGTGTCAGCACCTCGTCGACGGTTCCCGCCGCGGCGACCGTGCCCCGGTCGAGCAGCACGAGCCGGTCGCAGTAGCGGGCGGCCAGGTTCAACTCGTGCAGGACGACGATCGTGGTGGTTTCGGTGAGTCCGCGCACCAGGCTCAGCAATTCGTGCTGATAGCGGATGTCGAGGTGGTTGGTCGGTTCATCGAGCAGCAGATGGTCGGCCTGCTGGGCCAGTGCCCTGGCGATGAGTACGCGTTGGCGCTCGCCGCCGGACAGCGTCGCGAACGGGCGATCCGCGAGTGCGCGGGCGCCGACGTGCTCGAGCGCGGCGGCGGACGCGATCCGATCATCGCGTGAATAGCCCTGGAACGCACCGACCCACGGGGATCTGCCGAGCAGTACGGTCTCGGCGACTGTCACCGGCGTATCTGGCGGGGACTCCTGTGCGACGACGGCGAGCCGGGCTGCCATGGCTCGGCCGCGCAGTCCGTCGACCGGTGTCTCATCCACCAGGATCGACCCGCTCACCGGGCGCAGCGCGCGATACATCAGCCGCAGCAGGGTCGATTTGCCCGAGCCGTTGGGGCCGATCAAACCGATGACGCTGCCGGTGTCGGCGCGAAAGGTGATGTCGTCGAGGGTTATTCGGCCGCCGTAGGCGAAGCTGATCTGATCTACGGTGATCAACGAAAGCTGCTCTCTGTTCGAAACGGCTGTGCCGCGTGGTCCGGGCGTGACGCGGGGATCGCCGCCGCACTCTCGGCTGCCTGATTCCGCCTGGCCGGCGCTACGGGATGCCAGGTGTGATGCACCGTGCTCGAGCACGCGAATGTCGCGCAAATTCGCTGTGCGGCAGCGACTTTCTCGCTGTAGCACGGGTCGTCGTCGGCGAGCAGGACGCCGGTTGTGGTACCGCTGTGCGCCACGACCACGCCGAGCGCGCCCGCCGCTCGAGCCGCCTCGATGGTGGCCTCCAGGTGCGGGCGGGCACGCCACCGTGCGGCCAGGACCGCGCTGCGGGTGGATACCGACCCGATTGTTTTCACGTCACCCCGCTCGACGGCGGTGCCGAGCTCGGCCAGCAGCGTGCTGTATTCACGCTTCACTTCGGGGCTGAAATACCTTTCGCGCCGGTTGAATTCGAGGGTGTCGACCGCGCCGCCCTCGTCGCCGGCCACGATCGTCAGCGGAGGGAGGGTGCCCAGCTCGGCGAGCAGTCGTACCTCGCGGTGGAAGTACGCGACCGACCCGGGATACATGACACCGTCGGACGGCTCGATGGCGCGCAGGTCCGCTTCGAGCTCACCGATCGTGACGACGCGGCACTCGGCGTCGGCGACCGCCCGGGCGGTGGCCACCAGATCGGCGGTGGAGCTGGCCAGGCCCTTGCCCTCGGGCAACTCACTGTGCAGGGTGAGTCGCCCACCGCGCAGCAGCGGTGAGCGAGCGACCATCGCCTCGGCCAGCCGCCGCGCCTTCGACTTGTGTTCCGGGACAACGACTACGTCGCCGTCGTGCGGCTCGAAGACCGCGGCCGCACCACGGCGAATGGGCAGGGTGACGAGGAAGTGCCGGTCGTGTTCGGCGGTGACGCCCTGCAGCAGTTCGCCGAAGCTACCGAACGCCCGGCCGACACCGGTGCGCGGCAGCCCGCCGCTATGCGCTTTCGTCATGGGCGGCACCGCCTTTCGTCGCGGAAGACGGAGCGGGTGAGGCGGACGCGACAGGCGGCGTCTGGCCGCCGGGCAGGATGTCGCGCTGATGCAGGCGCAGAATCGCCAGCGCCGACAGCACACCGGCTCCGGCGCAGAGCAGCGCGGGTGGCCACGTCAGCGACCCGCCCGCGCGGTCGAGCACCGCGCCGGTGACCGAGGTCGCCACGACGGTGAACACCCCCGATACCAGGTAGAACGCACCGAAGTAGGTGCCGGTCAGCCGATCTCCGGCGAACCGCCCGATGGCTTCGTTGACGAAGGGGTGCACCGCTGTCACCCCGAGGGCCAGCAGCACGGCGGCCACCACCACCGGCGTGATCCGGACCGCGGCCGATGCGATACCGGTCCCGTCGATCCGTACCAGGTCGTGGGTGCTCGGTGGCAGCAGGAACGCGATACCCATGATCGCCATCCCGAGCGCCATCGCCGGTCCGCGTCGCGGCCTGCGGGACAGAGCGGTGGTGACGCGCACCTGCAAGGCCACGACCGCGATCGTTTCCACCACGAACAGCGTGGCGACGGCCGCGGCGCTGTACCCCGCGCCCGCACTGTCCTGGGCCTGCAGGGTGAACAGGAAGTAGATCTGGCTCTGCAGGGCGAACATCGGCATCAGCGCGAAGGTGAAGGCCAGGAATCGGCGGTCGGTGAACACGGTCGCGAAATCGGCTGTGACGCCGGTGGCGTGCCGGGGCACCGGCCGCGCGGGCAGCAGTCGCCACTGCACGAACGCGAGCACCGCGAAGATCGCCGCCGCGACCACCGCCGTCATGCGGAAGCCCGCCGAGACCAGCACGGTGCCGATCACCGGGCCGATCGCGGCCCCGGCGTTGCCGAACACGTTGAACAGCGCGAAAGCCTGGGCCGAGCGCTCCCCGCTGTCCCGGGCGATGAACGCGCGAACCGCCGGATTGAACAGTGCCCCGGCGAATCCGGTCAGCACCGCCGCGGCCAGCACCACCGGCAGTGACCCGCCGATGGCGAACAGCGCGAACCCGATCGCCCGGATCGTCAGCCCGATCATGATCACGCCGCGCGCGCCGAGTCGATCCGCCGCCGAACCGCCGATCAGGAACAGGCCTTGCTGGCTGAGATTGCGTACGCCCAGCACGATTCCGACGATGGCCGCCGACAGGGCGAGATCATCCAGGAGATAGTCGGCGAGGAAGGGCACGAGCATGTAGAAGCCGATGTGACCGACGAGGTGGTTCACCAGCAGCAGCCGCACCGCCGGGGGCAGCGTTCGAAACGTCGCCACGGTACCGGGGCTCACGCACGCACCTCCGCGGGATCGCGGACGACGGTGCAGCGGCCCCAGCCGTGGACCTCGGTGTGATCGGGCGCGTCGATGGTCAGCGGTTCGGTCGCCGGTGTGCCCAGCAATCCGTTTGCGCGACACCAGGTGTCGTCGTAGATGGTGCGCAGGTAGCGCTGTGGTCCGTCGGGGAACACGGTGAGCACGCGTGTGCCGGGTTCGCGCGCGGCCGCCCAGCCCGCCACGAGTGCCGCTGCGCCGGTGCTCCAGCCGCCGGCAAGCCCGGTGCTCGCCGCCAGTCGGCGACAGGAGGCGATGGACTCGACGGCGCCGACCCAGTGCACCTCGTCGAAGTCGGCGTAGGCGACATTGCGCGGCAGGATCGAACTACCCAGTCCGCGCATGACTCTGCGGCGATCGGGTTGCCCGAAGATCCTGGAGCCGACGGCATCGACGCCGATCACCCGCAGGTGCGGCCAGCGCTCGCGCAGGACACGGGTGAGTCCGGCGCAGTGTCCACCGGATCCGATCGAGGCGACCAGCACATCGACGCCCTCGACCTGGGCCAGGATCTCCTCGCCCATGTCCCGGTAGCCGGCCGCGTTGTCGGGATTGTCGTACTGGTCGGGCCAGTACGCGCCCGGTGACGTGGCGAGCAATTCGGCCAGGCGATCCAGGCGCGCCTGCTGCCATCCACCGAGCGGGTGCGGTTCGGTGACCACGTCGAGCGTGATGCCGTACGCGGAGAACAGCGCGCGCAGGTCCGGTTCGAGTTCGTCGTCGACCACGAGCAGCACCGGATGCCCCAGCGCCTTACCCGCCAGTGCTAGACCCAGACCCAATGTGCCGCTGGTGGATTCGATGATCGTCGCGCCGGGGGCGAGCTCACCGCGCGCGGCCGCGGCCCGCAGCATCGACACCGCGGCTCGCGCCTTCATCCCGGCGACGCTCGCCGATTCGAGTTTGGCCGTGTACCGGTTCTCCCCCGCGCGAACCTGCACCACGGGGGTGTGGCCGATCAACTGCAAGAGCTCGGGTTGCGGTGTCATGCCGGCCCCCGGTACGTGATGATCGTGCTCGGTCCGCCGTCCAGGGAGAAGAACGGGTAGGGCTCGGCCGAGACCGCGTGCACTCCGGCGCCGAGGAACCAGGGCAGCACGGCGCTGCCGGTCTGCGCGAACAGCGCCATCGGAATACCGCGTGTGCGCGCTGTGGCACGGAGGTCGTCGAAAGTGCCGTTCCCCAAGGACATTCCGGTGACAAGCAGGGCGTCGACATCCGCATTCGCTGCATCGACCGATTCGTGAACGGGCTCACCCCATTCGGTGGTTCCGCCCGCGAGATCACAGGGCAGATAGCCGATTCCGCGATTGCGCAGCTCGGCGAGCAGGGATCCCACGACGCCGACGACCAGCACCCTCGTGACGTTCGCGGGCAGCAGATCGATGACGACGGCTGCCCGGCGGCGTGACTTCGTCAGCGATGTCGATCCGTCGATCACCACCGGGGTGCCGTGCGCTCCACCCGCGCGCGGATGAGCGTGCGCGTGCATCAGGTAGGCGTCCAGCGCGGCGATCCTGACTTCGGGCACGGGATGATTCAGGAGTTCGGCCACCGTCGCCGCGACACAGTCGTCGACGAGCTGTTCCGGGGCGGTACCGGGTTCGAGCCCGCACGAGCCGACCGCGGCGCCGACGCGGATGCTGAGCACCTCGTTCCGGTAGCTTCCGATGCGCCCGGCGTGCCGGGTGCCGTAGGTGGTGCGAAACGCCGTCGAGGCGGACAGCTCCGTGGGCAGTGGGCCGAGGCGGCCCGAGCGGGCGACGGCGAGGAGTTCCTCGACCGACGCCGGGCGCGGCACGGTGTCGATCACGCCGCACCGCCCGCGAACTCGAACCGCAGGTCGGCCAGTCGCCGCTGCGCCAGATCGCCCGCGGTGCCGGGCATCTCGTCGACCACCATGACGTGGCCGAGATAGGTGTTGTTGTCGGTCGCGCGCCGCACCTCGATGCCCGGGGCCGGAAGCTTGTGCTCGACGACGGCGGCGTCGGCCGACCAGGACTCGGCGCCGTCGATGCCGGTCAGTCGGCCCGCTCGGTCCGCGACGGCGAAGGCGATCGCCGCGCTCGCGACACCGGTTGCGCGCGAACGCACCTCGGGTTTGCCGCCCGCGACGACGTCCGCGTGGACCGCCGTGAGGTCGATATCCGTGACCCGGCGGATCAGTTCGGTGATGCGGTTGCCCGCGGGCCGCGGATTCACCTCGATCAGGCGGGGCCCGTGCTCGGTCAGCTTGATCTCGGTGTGCGCCACGGTCGCGTCGAGACCGAGCGCGGTCACGGCGGCCACCGCGAGGTCGGCGATCGCGGTCGCGTCCGTCTCGCTCAGCGCGGCGGGGAACATGTGGCCCGCCTCGATGAACGCGGGCGCGCCGGTGATCTGCTTGTCGGTGATGCCGATGACCGTCGTCTCGCCCGCGATGGTCACCGTCTCCACGCTGAATTCGGGTCCGGTGAGGAACTCTTCGAGCAGAATCTCCGACGGGCGGCGCTGGCCTCGGGCGTTGACCGCGAAGCCGGCGATCCGATCGACGGCCTCGCGCAACCCGGTCTCGTCCTCGACCAGGCTCACGAACATGCCGCCGCACAGGTCGATCGGTTTCACCACGAGTGGATATCCGAGTTCTGCTGCCGCACTTCGTAGTTCGGTCCAGTCGGAGGCTACGGCGAACCCGGGGCCCGCGACACCGGCGGCCGCGCAGATCGCTCTGGTCCGGTGTTTGTCGCAGGCGGCCGCCACGGCGTCGCGCGCCGAGCCGGGCAACCCGAGATCGGCGGCGATCGCCGCGACCGTCGGGAGATAGTAATCACACGAGGTCAGTACTCCGTCGAAGCCGAAGACACCGTGCAGGTTCCGCACGTGGGGCAGCAGCGACGCCTCGTCGTTGGTCTCGGCGGTGAAGACGTTGTCCGCAGTGAGCAGCGGGTGCGCGGCCGTGGTCGCGGTACGCAGGTAATGCCCGAGATCCCTGGTCAGAAAGCTGAATCTGTGCCCTGCGGCTTCAATTCCCGCCGGGAGCAGGGTGCTCATCGAGCCGACCCAGCTCTCCACCATCAGCAGATGTCCCATACGACCTCCATACTCGAGCAAGATGTTAATGATAACCATTATCATCTACACTTCGGAAGTCGAACGCCGTCGGCGAACCTCACTCTGGTGGGAATCGCGAGGTCGGCGCGGAAAGTCGTTACCCCGTCCGGGTTTTCGCTCACCGCCACCGCCACGAGAGCTCGATCCGCCGTCCTGCGGCGCGATCGGATGCTCCGCTGACGCGCGCCCGACACCGACCGAACACCCGCGAGAACCAGCGCACCGGGCACACCCGGCGCGCTGACACCGAGAACAAGGAATACCGATGAGGACAATCACCCGAGCCCGCGCGCACCTGACCGCGGGATTGATCGTCGCGGCCCTCGCCGCCGCCACCGGGTCTGCGGGCGCCGCGCCCGAACCCGCCCCCGCCGACGTGATCAACTACGCCACGACCGCCACCGAAACGAACACGATCATCCGGACCGATGCCGGTTCCATGGTCGTCGAGGACGGCGTCTTCAAGGTCAAGGCCGCCGACGGCGCGACCGTCGCGGGCACCGAATTGAACTTCCGGGTAGACGATTTCGTCTTCCCGATCGCCGCCGAGATCACCGACCGCACCGCGACCCTGACGCCGAAGTTCGACATCGCGCACGCGGTCTACAAGCCGGTCGCGCTGCCGTACGAGAACGTGGCGCCGTGGAAGTCCGAATACGATCGCGAAGTGGCCGCGTGGTCGCGCATGACCAGCACCATCTCCCTCGGTGCCAGCATCGCCACCGTGGTCGGCGGCATCGGCGGCGCGGCCCTGGGCTGCGTCGCGGGCGGCATCGCCGGCACGGCCCTGACCGGCGCCCTGGCCACGATGTTCGGCGCGGGCCCCGTCGCCGGCTGCCTCATCGGCGCGGCCGCGACCGGCTTCATCGGCACCGTGGCCGGCCAGATCTTCATCACCGCACCGGTGGCGATTCTGGCTGCGGTGCAGTACTTCACGACCATCAACCAGCCGTTCACCCCGCCCGCGAAGTAGAAGGTAGGGACCGGGTCACGCCCTGATCCCCAGGCGAAACCGGAGGGGTGGCTATCGCGGATCTCGCGGTAGCCACCTCCCGCCTGTTGGCAGGTCGATCCCGATCCCGGTTTCGTTTTCGGAGACCCGCCACAAGACACGGATGGCCTCGAGAGTCTTCTGGCTCCTGCTCACATGGCGTGGGACCGCCGGCCCTCTCGCGACGAACAGCGGAGCACACAACTGCCCTCCCCGCACTGCCGGATCGGTCGCGGCCCGCAGCTGCGGGGCCGCACCGTCGGCCGGCCGCATCCCTACCGCGTGGGTCGCCAGATCCAGAAGCCGCTGGGAAACACCATGTTCCGAGGAGCGAACGCTGGTTGCTGTCAAGTCCGTTCTCGCGGCCCCGGGATGGGCGATGACGCTCGCGCTGCCGACTCCCGCATTGTCGAAGACCTGCTGGAGGCCGAGCCCGAAGTGATAGTTCGCGAGCTTGGCCTGACCGTAAGCCCGCCACGGGCCATAGTTTCCGCGCAGATGGACGTTCTGCGGATCGAGCGGACTCCCGATCCAGCGGGCCATGCTGGTCACGGTGACCACGCGAGATCCTCTGGCGCGCAGTAGTGCCGGCATCAGCAACGCGGTGAGAGTCCAGTGCCCGAGGTGGTCGACCCCCAGTTGCTGTTCGTAGCCGTCGACGGTGTGGGCCTCGGCCGTTCCCATCACGCCGGCGTTGTTGATCAGCAGGTCGATCTTTCGGTGCGTGGCGGTCAGGGTTTGCGCTGCGTGGTGTACCGATGCCTGGTCGGCGAGATCGAGGGGGACAATCTCGACCGTCGCGGCCGGGAGCGTCGACAACAGCGCAGCGCGGGCAGCTTCTGCCTTGCGCTGGTTGCGGACCGCCATCACCACGTGCGCGCCGCGAGCGGCGAGCCGGTAAGCGGTCTCGTATCCGAGGCCACCGTTCGCGCCCGTCACCACCGCCACGCGCCCGCTCTGATCGGGGATACGCGCGGGAGTCCAGGTCATCGCAGCCTCGTTCGTCGGTCGTCGGTCACCTTGAAAACGGTTGTGTCCGGGCGCATCGGGGGCGCGCGCCCGGAATCAGACCGGGCTACTTGCGGATTCGTTCGCCGATTCGCTTGGTGACCGCCGGAATCTTGGAAGCCGCCATCAGTGTCCGGAAGGGCCAGCTGTCATCGCGCGGAAGAATTCCCGCGCGCTGGACGCCATCGAGGAAGTCGTAGAGGGTCTCGCCCTCTTCCATCAGGCCGTCCTGGTTGAAGTGGTAGCGGTCCACCGCCGGCGCCTGGATGAAACGGCCGGTGCCGTAGATCGTCGGTGAGTTCTGGTCGTACGGGTACAGCCGCAGCGGCCCGCTCCAGTGCCCGCTGCCGATGTAGCGGATCACGGTGCGGACGGTGCCGTCGGGCTGCACGTCGATGTAGACCTGGTCCGGGAGCGGGTCGTAGCGCCAGTCCGGGATGGCGTCGAAGAACGCGAAGTTGTATTTGACGAACTCGTCGATGCCGACGATGGTGCGCCCGAACGTGGTGACGTCGGTGTAGCGGATGTCCTGGGCGTAGAGCTCGTCGTTGATGCTCATGTCGCGGACCAGGAAGCTCCACCAATACTTCTTGGCCCACACCATGATCCACGACAGGTCCCTGTCGTGCCGCTCACTCAGGTAGTCGAGCTTGACCGCGAAGTCCGCGAACCACTGCTTGGTGGACGCCTGCAGTTCGGGCTCGGACAGCGCGCGGATCGGGACCGCGCGATTGGAGTCCAGGAACTCCGGCGCGGGTCGCGACAGGCGTGGGCGTGCGAGAGCCTTCTGGAACTCTTCCTCGTCGAACATGTCGATTCCTTCTCTCCGGCGCGGGCGGACAGCCCCTAACTGGAATCACATGATTCCTCTGGAATCAGGTGATGTCAATACGTGGTTCGCGGTCCGTATGCATGCCGTGCCAACTCGTGTCACCACGGTCTATTTGACTGACAACCCCTGGATCCCGCCGGGAGATCACTCGTACGTGTAGTCGTCGAGCGGGAAGGTTCGGCTCGTCCACCAGGCCTGCAGGCCGGTGGTCGGGCGCAGCGAGCTGAAGTCGCCGTGGTGGTCGAAGTAGTAGCTGTTGGCCGAATCGCAATTGCTCACCGCGAGTAGGGAGCTCTGCGCACGGCTGCGAACGAAACGCAGGAAGCGGGCGTTCGCTTCGGCACGTACCGCCACCCGGTCGGCGCCGCGCGAATTGGCTTCGATCAGGACTCGTGCGATGTGATTGGCCTGGTTCTCGACCATCAGGTGGTAGGAGCTGCCGGACCACGAGTAGGGCCCGAACAGCGTGAAGGCGTTGGGCAGCTGCGGGAGACTGACCCCTTCGTAGGACTGCAGCGGTTCATGTTCGTAGAAGTCGGCGAGATCGAATCCGTCGCTGGTGGAGATCGGCGCGCGCCGATAGTTGATCGGTTCGTGCGCGAAGTGAAATCCGGTGGCCAGCACCAGGATATCGATGTCGTGTTCGGTCCCGTCCTTCGTGCGGATCCCGCGCGGGGTGATCCGCTCGATGGATTCGGTGACGAGGGTGACGTTGTCCCGAGCGAAGGTCCGATACCAAGCATTGGAGACACTGGGCCTCTTGCAGCCGAAATCGTAATCGGGAGTGAGTTTTTCACGAATCTCGGGATCTCTGACCTGAGCGAAGAGCAGGGCGCGGCTGGTAGCGGCCAGCCCACGCGCCAGGGGTGCTACCGATGTCCCGTACGCGGCTACGGCCACCAACAGGACTTCGACCTGGGCGGTGAAGGCCAGCCGCAACGCGCTCTGCGCTCCGGGCACGGTCTCGATCGCGCGTTGCACGGGAGCGGGGATGGGCACATCGAGTTTGGGAAGCACATGAATCGGTCGGCGCTGGAAAACCGTCAGATGTTTCGCGTGTTCGGCGACCACGGGCACCAACTGCACAGCGCTGGCGCCGGTGCCGATGACCGCGACTCTCTTGCCCTCCAGATCGCAGTCATGATCCCAGTGCTGGGATTGCATGACGGTACCGGTGAAATCGTCGAGGCCCGCGATGGTGGGGGTACGCGCGTTGACGAACGGACCCAGGGCTCCGATGACGAATCTGGCCGTGATCTCACCGCGGTTGGTTCGCAGGCGCCATAGGCGATCCTCTTCGGACCAGCGTCTTTCGAGGACCTCGGTGCCGAGTTCGATATGCGGTCCGATGTCGTATTTCTCGACGCAGTGATCGATGTACTGCTTGATCTCCCAGCCTTTCGGGAACAGGCGTGACCATCGTGGGTTCTTCTCGAACGAGAACTGATAGCTGAACGAGGGCACATCGGCGCCGACGCCGGGATAGACGTTGTCGCGCCATACTCCGCCGACGTCGTTCCCCCGTTCGAGCACGACGAAGTCGGTAAATCCCTTGCGGCGCAGCGTGATTGCCATGCCGACACCGGATAGCCCCGCTCCGATGACGACGATGTGCCGGTCCGGCCGGACCGAACGGGAGCGGGTGCCGCGGGGAGCTGTCTCGGCGGTCATGAACACGTCCTTCTATCGACAACAAAGAAGCATCGACTGCTTCAAGTTGAAACGGATGATTCAACTTGATGCCGCCCGTTGTCAAGGACCGATCGGTCAGGAGCGCCGCTGCGCAGCCTCCAGCAGGGCGAAGACGACCTCCACGGCGGTGTCGGCGAGGCGATCGCGATCGACGAGCAGCCGCCCGTCGACCCAATCGAGATAGAGGGAAATCAGAGCGCCGCTCAAGGCCGTGGCCGCGAGCGCCACATCCTCGTCGGTTTGCGGGGTGACCGCGCCCGCCTCGGCGCCGAGCAGGGGTACCAGCATCCGCAGGAATGCCGGCGCGCGATCGGACCCATGACGTCGCAGGGTGTCGTCCGCGAGAGGTTCACGCAGGAGTATGCGCGCACGGCGCGGATCCTCCTCGAAGTACGCGGCGCAGATCTCGAAGATCGATCTGATCGCGACACGCAGGCCGGCGTCGGTGCGTACCGGTTGCATGCGCTCGAACAGGCGCAGCTCGACGCGGTCGTAGACGGCGACGATGAGATCCTCGCGCGAGTCGAAGGTTTCGTAGAAGTAGCGAGGACTCAGGTTGACCTGCCTGATCACCGCGCGCATCGTCACCGCCGCCGCTCCTCCGGTGCCCAGGAGTTCCTCGCCGGCGTCGAGCATCTGCTCGCGCCGATCCAGCGAGCGGTCCACGAGCGTCTGGCCGCGCCACTTCTTCGGAGAGTCCATGAGGCAGATCCTCTCATTCGCGATCGACTGGCGGGCGGGCCGACACCGGCCTATTGACATCATATGATTCAAGATGAATCATATGATTCATCATCAGGTCGGTGTCGAAACGCGGTGTCCGCACCCGCTCCCCCGGCTCCACCCGGAACAGCCAGAAAGGCGATTCGGATGACCACCCTTCCCCTACCGCATCACCACACCGGCAGCGGTGCGCGTCGAAGCCCCAGCCCGCAATCCCGGCTCGCCACGTCGTTGGTAAGGGCAGCCGTTCGTCCGGTGCTTCGGCAACTTCCGATCGGAGCGTCACTGTTCCGCACCGCTCCCCTGGTCGATCTCGGCGCGCGCCTTCTTCCTGTGCGGACACCCGTCGACATCGAGGCCATCACTGCGGGAAACATTCGGTGCGAGATCATCCGAGCGGCCGGAGTCGCCCCCGACTTCCAGAGTGGCGCGGTCCTCTACTTCCACGGCGGCGGATTCGTCGCCGGAGGATTCCGCACTCACCGCCGGCTCGCCGCCCTGCTGTCGCAGCACACCGGACTTCCCGTGGTCCAGGTCCGGTACCGGTACCTGCCGGCAGCCACGCTGCCCGAATCGATGAGCGACTGCCTCGCGTCCTACCGGTGGCTGCTCGGGCGCGGCGCCGCACCCGAATCGGTCGTCTTCGCCGGCGATTCCGCCGGGGGCCTGCTGGCAGTGAACACCGCGCTGGGAGCACCGGGGGCCGGGCTTCCCGCACCGGCTGCGGTGATCGCCATCAGCGCCTGGCTCGATCTGGATCTGACCACCAAGCTCGCACACCGCAACGCTGCCACCGAGGCCTACCTGCCCGCGTCCGCGTTCACCCGCATCGCGGAGTTGGGCTGCGCCCGACAGGGACGGGTGGATCCGGAGTTGTCCCCGGTCAACGGGAAGCTCGAAACCCTGCCGCCGACGCTCTTGCTGTGTTGCGATGACGAGTTCCTGCGCTTGGACGCCGAAGTCATGACCGCCCGGCTCGCCGCGGCCAACGTCCCGGTCGAACTGCACATCTGGCACGGCCAGATCCACGCGTTCCCCGTCATCTTTCCGTACCTGCCCGAAAGCAGTGAAGCCGTCGCGGTGATCAGCCGGTTCGCGCGCAAGCACGCGCGGCCGGTATCACCCACAGCCGCCGCCTGAACCAACGCCCCACCCTCACAAAGGAATAGCTCATGTCCATCTCCGCGGCCGCACCGCCGTCCACCACATCACTGCTCACCGAACTGCGCGAACTCGCCGACACGGCCCCCGCACGCGCCGCCCAAGCATGCTGGGAGTACCTGACCGTAGCTTCCGATGCCGACGATCGAGACCTGCTCTCGGCAATGTTCTCCCGGGGCACACCGCCCGCGCTGGACGGCGCCTACGACGGCATCGTCGCCGGCAAGCTGTTCGGATTGCCGGCACTGGCGCTGGCCAACCCGATCATCGCGCTGGAACCGGGCTGGGTGGGCAAGAGCTTCGACGCCCGGACCGGGACCGGAAACAACCGCATGAACCGCAACGCCTACCTGGCACTGCGCGCTCTGCTTCCCCGATATCGCGGCTGGCAGCGAACAGGCAAGGTGTACAACGGAATTCGGTTCGAGTACCGCATCGAGCGCGCCGCACTCGCGCCGTTCGTACAGGTCGCCGCGGTCACCTACACCGCACCCGAACTCGGCAACCCGATCGGACCGCTGTTTCCTATGGACCGAGTCCGCGACGAGATCGTCGAATTGGTCCCCGGGGTGTATCTGGGACGCGCACTGCTGACCTTGCGTAGCAACGAATCCCGTGTTGTCAGCTACTTCGCGATGCGCACGCCGCGGCGCGAGGTGCAGCTGTGATCCGCCTCGACGGCGCCGTCGCCTGCGTCACCGGCGGTGGCCGCGGAATCGGACGCGCGACCGCCGCCGCACTGGCCGCACGTGGCGCTCGAGTCTGGATCGGCGACATAGACATCGACGTGGCGCGCGCGACAGCCGACGAAATCGGCTGCGACGCAGCGCTACTGGATGTCACCGACCCCGCTAGCTTCACCGAATTCCTGAACCTCGCGGGCCGAAGCGGTCCGGTCGACGTTCTGGTCAACAACGCGGGGATCATGCGCTTGAGCCCCTTCCTCGAGCTCGATCTCGCCGGGCACCATCGCGAACTGGCCATCAATGTCGGTGGTGTGGTGAACGGCATGAGCCTGGCTCTGCCGGGCATGGTGGACCGCGGGCGCGGGCACATCGTCAACGTCGCGTCGATGGCAGCCAAGGTAACCACGCCGGGTGTGGCGGTGTATTGCGCGTCCAAATTCGCCGTCGCGGCGCTCTCCCGGGCTGTGCGTGCCGAACTCGTCGGGACCGGCGTGAGTATCACCACCGTGATGCCCGCCGCGGTGCACACCGAACTCACCTCGGGGGTGAACCTGAGCCTGCAACCCACCCTCGAACCCGATCAAGTCGGCCGAGCCATCGTCGACACCGTGCGTCACCGGCGTGCGGAGGTCACCGTCCCACGGTGGCTCGCTCCGATCGGCGCGATCGAGCAGGGAGTCCCCGAAACCGCGCTCAACGCGATAAAGCGCCGTTTCGTCGGCTCCGAACCAGGGCGCTTCGAGGCCGACTCCCGCCGCGCGTACCTGGACCGGCTCACACGCTGACCATCCAGCACGGCGGTCCGGTCCCCGGCGCCGATCGAGCGCAAGGCACTGCGCTGTGGGAGGTCGACACTGCCCTTGCACAACAGTTCCCGGCGGGACACACGACGTCGCCGAGAACCTGACCAGACCGCCCTCGCGTCGATTTCCATTCGACGCGAGGGCATTTCATGTGTGTGCGCTACTTCGCGCCCGTAGGCATCACCCCGTCGAGACCACCGACATCGATAATCTTCCAGCCGTCGTTCTTGTCCAAGGTCACCGTGTAGGTGACCGTTGTCTGGTTGGCCTCGGCGGCCTGGGCGCTGGTCGAAGTCACCGTGACAAAGGTGTGCACCACATACACGCCGGCGTTCTCCGACGAGGTCGTCGCCGCGATCGGCGACGCGCTCGAATGCCAGCGCAGCGGCACCAGAATTTCTTTCAACGTGGGTGCGGTCGCATCGAACTTGGCCGCCAACTGGCTTGCCGTCCCGGCCTTGAGACTGCTCAGCCACGCATCCAAATTCTGGAAGTCGACCGTGGCCGCGCCGACGGCGTAGTCCCGAGCGAGCTGCTCGGCACGGTCGCGATCCGCGGCGGCGGTGCGCTCCGCCGCGAGATCATCGCGGGCGCTCACCAGGAACACCGCCAAGACCGCGGCGACCACTACCAGCGCCGCGCAGGCGATCGCCAGCAGCAGGGTGTTTCTCGACACGACCACGACACCTGTGCGAGGCACCGTGGCCGCCGAATCAGGTTCCGAATCGGTGTCTTCGGTGAGTGTGGCGAGATCGGCCATGGGGTCCTCCGGTTACTTCAGGGTGATACGCAAGTGCACGGTGTCGTCGGTGCCGACCGCGGCGAGCGCTTGTGAAATCAGGGCTCCGAGGTCGATCGATGCCGACGACGGTGTGCCGGCCAACGGGGCCAGTACGGGGGCCAGGCGCGCGAGTTCGGGGCCGTGTTCGTCGAGCCAGGCCGTCGTGCGTTCGAGCACGGGGACGAGTCCGTCGCCTTCGAGATACATGGCCGGGGTGTCGCCGACGTTCGATATGCCGGCCAGCGAGTCCACGATCTCGCTGAAGCGTTGCGCGAACAATGTCCACAGCGGTGCCGCCGACACGGCCGACGGTTCGAACCATTCCATGTCCCCGCCCATGTCCTGCAAGTCCTTCATGAGTTGTTCGAGTTGGGGCATCCGCGCGATCAGGGTGGCGCTGAGTAGTTCGGTCGCGCGGCTCAGAGTCGGAGTCACCGAATCGGTTCCATCGAGGGCGCGGTCGAGGGCGCCGGTCAGGGAGGCGATGACGGCCGGGTCGAGTTCGGAGAGCAGGTGCGTGAGTGAGCGTGCCGCCTGTGACAGTGACAGCGGCTCGCTCACCTGACGGGTGTCGAGTTCTTGTCCGTCCCGCAGGAACGGGCCGGTTGCGGACTCGGGGCTGAACTCGATGTACGGCTCGCCCAGCGCCGACAGTGTCTCGATACGCACTGCGCTGGTGACCGGGATCTGCGGGTGACCGCGCAGTCGCAGAGCCACTTTCACGCGCCGGCCCGTGTAGTCGATGCGCTCGACTTCGCCCACGTCGATGCCGCGCAGCAGCACCGGGGAGCCTTCGGCCAGTGACCCCGACCGTTCGAGCAGCATCGTCACCGTGGCGCGTTGCTCGAACGGGTCGATCTGCGCGATCGACACCGTCAGGTACGCGCTGCCGAACACGAACACCGTGGCGATTCCGAGCAGAGAAGCCCATGTTCCGCGGGTCACCGGACGGCTCCGAGCATGCGCAGGGTCTGCAGCACGACATCGACCTGGTCCTGGGTCGAGGGCTGCGGATTCGCGGCGTCGTCGACGGTGACCGACCGCAGGTTCACCGCCGGTCCGTACCGCACCCACGGAATGATCTTGTCGCGCAGCAGTGCGGTGATCAGGTTCAGGTTCGAGGGCGCGTTCAGGTCGAACGGACGCGAGGTGAACAGCATCGGCATCACCGCCCTGGCGGCGCCATCGGCGCCCTGCAAGGCGGGGGCCAGCCAGGTCAGGGCTCGGCTGATCTCGGCGATTCTGCCGAACAGACCCAGTGCGTTGATCAGCGAGGACACCGCGTCGACGAGCTGACGTACCTCGGTGTCGGTGAGGATGTCAGCGGCCAGCGGCGCCGAGCGTGCGGCGTCGGTGGTGACGTCGGTGAGCCCGGTGAGGAACACATCGACGTCATCGAGGTTCGCGGCCAGATCGTCGGCGTTGAACGCGATGTTCCGTGCGGCTCGTTCGGTGTCGGTGATCTGTTGTGGCAGTGCGGAATCGAGGTCGCGGACCAGGTCCTGGAATCGGTCGATCGCGCCGCCGTTGATGAACGTGGCCAGGATCGCCATGGTGTCTTCGACCTGGTTGGCCGCGCGGGTCCGGGTCAGCGGGATGCTCGCGCCGTCGGCCAGCGTCGGGCCTGTCGCCGCGGGCGGTGGTATCAGCGTGACGTTGATATCGCCCAGCACGGTTTGCTGGCGGAGCTCGGCGCGGGTGGTGGCGGGCAACCGAACCGACTCGCGCAAGCGCAGCTCGACCACGGCGTAGCCCGGGACGAAGGTGGGGGTGGTGACCGGGTCGATGATGGAAACCCCTGCGACCGTGCCGATCTGCGCGCCGTTGGCGAATACCTTGGCTTGTGCGGGCAGATTGAGAACGTCGGTGAACTGGGCTTGCACCCGATAGGTCGGCCCCTGGATGCGGGTTCCGGGGACGGGGATCGTGGCCGGATCGAATCCGCATGCGGACGCCACGAGGGTGGCGGCCAGTACCGCGCCCATTGTCAGATGAGATCGGGTGCTCATCGTGTCACCGCCGATCCGAGTACGAGTTGGGCCAGGTCGATGTGAGGTGTTGCCGCCGAGGGGTCGCACAGGCCCGGGCTCAGTGCCTGCAACGCGGCACACACCGGGGCGGCGTCGGTGGCGTTCAACGCGATTCGCGGTGCAGCGTAGTGGACGGTGACCGCTCCGCTGCCGGGGTCGACGACGTTGCTGAAGCCGTCGGCCAGTGCGGGGATCATCTGCAGGATCTCTTGCATGCCACCGACGTTGACGCTGGCCCAGCGCAGGAGCGGGACGAGCGCGTCGAGTCCGTGTACCAGTTGCCCGCCGGCCAGCATGCTCAGGTCGTTGAGCATCGGCAGGACCCGGCGCAGTGCGTCGCCGAGTTCGACCACCATGGGGAAGAGTTGATTGTCCAGGACCTGGAAGGTCGCCGAGAATCTGGTGAACATCGCACCGATGTCGGTCCATCCGCGGTTGGCGCTGGCGGCCAGCGACGACAGGGCGTCGATGATGCGCCCGAGCCGGGCGATCCCGACGTCCGGGTTGTTCAGGGCGGCACCGAGTGTGGTGATCACGGTGTTGATCCGGTCGCCGGTTCCCGTGCTCGCGTGATCGAGTGTGCGCAACGCGGCACCGATTCCCGGGCCCTGGCCCTGGGAATCGCCCAGCTGCTGTGACAGGTCGGTGAGTGCTTGCAACGCCCGGGACATGCTCTTGGGGGTCAAGGTGCGGGTGATGCAGGTCGCCGGGTCCCACGGTGTGTCGGAGTTCTCGCTCAACAGTGCCAGGTCGCGGTCCGCGACGATGCTGTCGGCGACGGTGGTGGCCGAGAGTTCCGCGCCGAGACGGTGATTGTCGGCGACGGTGAAGTCCACACGCACCGAGTCACCTTGGTAGGTGATCTTCTGCACGGCACCGACCGCAATCCCGCGCAGTGTCACTGTGCTGTGCGGGTAGAGCCCGACCGTGTCGGGCATGATCGCGCAATACGTGCGCGTGCTGTGGGCGGGCCCGGTGTAGAGCAGGTATCCGGCGACGGTGAGGACGGCAATGATCACGGTTCCCGCGATGGAGATCAGTGCTCGTGATCCGAGCAGGCGCACCAGCATCAGCATCCCCGTCCGGGTACCGGCACGCACAGTCCCGAGGAGGGCACGCTCTGCGCGGAATGGTCGATGTCGAGTCCTTGGGGGGTGAGCAGATTCGCGGTGCCCGAGACCAGGGCGCGGATCGAGGCGAGCATCGGATCGAGCCGGTCGGCCAGCTGTGCGAGTTCGGGCCCGAGCTGGGACAACGCGGGAATGAGCGGCTCGAGGGCTTCGGCGTAGGTTCCTTCGAGACCGGCGATGCGTTGCACGACGCTGACGGTCATCGTTCCGGCGGCGCGCATCTCGCTCTGTTTGTCCAGCACGATCGATTCGAGTCTGTTGACGCTGACCACGAATCGGCCCAGCTGGGTCTTGGTCTGTTCCAGCGATCCCGCGTATTCGTCGACGATCGCCAAGGTTTGGGAGATCTGGGAGTTCTGCCGGTCCAGCACGTCGACGAAACTGGTTATCCCGTCGAGCATCTGACGCAGGCTCGCCGGGGCCGCGGTCAGCGCCGCGGCGGTGTCGGTGAGATTGCGGCGCAGCGACGTGCCGTCCAGGGCACTGACCGGAGCGATCGCGTCCTGGAACACTCGCGCCAGGCTGTAGGGCAGGCTGACGCGGTCGGCGGGAATCACGTTCTCGCCCAACGGTTCCTCACCCGCCGGGGTCAGCGCAATGTAGTGTCCGCCCACGACGGTGAGCATCCGTACCTGCATGCTCGACTCGCGGCCCACGAATACCGAGTCCTGGACGGTGAACCGCACGCGCACATGGTCCGGTTCGAGTTCGAGCGAGGTGACTTCCCCGACCGGGAGGCCGGCCACTCTGACCCCGTCACCGATCGACAGCGATTGTGCGTCGGTGACCAGCGCGGTGTAGGTTCGGCTGCCGATCGGCAGCACCGAGACCAGCCCGGCCGCGCCGAGCACGACCGCGATCACGACGATGCCCAGCAGGCCGTGACGCAACTGCAGGCGTGCTTGCCGCTCGGCCGATCCGATTCCGGTGGCGTTCATCGGCACACCGCCACACGCTGTCCGGCGACCAGCACCGAGAACGGCAGGGGCAGTTCGGCGTTCCCGCGCGAGCATCCCAGATCCAACGCCGAGGCCGTGCTGGGTTGATGGGCGGTGAGCGACTGCAACAATCCCGGTAGCCGTTCCAGCGTCCGGGCGGCGTCCTGGGGGTTGGGGAACAGGGTGCGCACCAGGTTGTCGAGGTCGGTGTTGGCGTTGGGTGTGAGTCCGAGGGTCTGCAGCAGACTGTCCAGCGGTGCCATGATCGCCGGTGCTGTCATCGCGAAGTCCACGACGCCTTCGACTTTGCGTTGGAGTTCGTCGAAAAGGTTGGCCAGCTGGGTCATCAGGACCACGGTCTGCGGTGACTTCCCCGACAGGTGCTCCGAGACCTGGGCGAGGTTGCCGATCAGGGTCGAGAGCACCGCTTGGCGATCGGCGGCGTAGCCGCTCAACTCCGCCAGCGAATCCAGGGCCGGTCCGATGCCGGCGCCGTCACCTTCGATGACCGCGATCAGGCTCTGGCTCAGGTGGTTGAGCGCGTCCGGGGAGAACTCGGCCAGGACCGGCCGCAAACCGTTGAACAAGATCGTGACGTCGAACGAGGGGACCGTGTGGGTGGGGTCGATCGTCGTGTCGGGTGCGATCGGAGTCCCGGCGGTGTCCGGTTGCTGGATATCGAGATATCGCTGGCCGGTGAGGTTCTTGTAGCGGATCGCGACCCGGGAGTTGTCGAACAGGGTGCGGTCGGTTTGGACGGTGAACCCGACCCGCGCGAGATACCCGTCGAGTGCGACGGATTCGACCTTGCCGATCTCGACACCGAACATGCGGACATCGTCACCGGTTTTGAGTCCGCTGGCATCGGTGAACAACGACACGTATCGCTCTGTACTGTCACGGACCGGCCGCTCGATAGCGGTCACGATCCCCGCGAGCAGGGCAACGATCACGACCGCGAAGGCACCGAATTTCACTGCGAGTTTGAGCACTTCGTTCACCGGCCTTCCGGTACTGCGGGCAGGGCGGAGAACAACGACTGCGCCAGGACCGGCACACCTCGGACCGCGACCGACGCCTGCAGGACCGGCCCGGTCGGACCGTCGGCGAACACGCGGTGCAACCGGGTCAGGAGCTCGTGCAGTTCCGCCGCGGACTGGGCCGGGTGCGGCACGGTCGCGGACACGGTGGCCAGCGCCGGTACCAGCGCGGCGATGTAGTGGTCGAGGTATCGCTCGCCGGAGGTGCCCAGTGCCACCGCGGCGGGGAGCAGGTCGTTGACGACGGCGTTGACGGTCGCGTCGAAGTGCGGGCGGTCCTGGCGCAGTGGCTGGTTGGAGCGGATGGAATCGAACACCTCGACCGTGGCCGAGGCGAATACGCCTGTGCCGGTGAGCATGTGTCCGAATTGGTTGGCCAGCAACGACGCCGGCAGCCGCTGGGTGTCGGACATGGTGCGCGCGAGCGTGATGACGGTGCGCAGCAGCGGTGTGAGCGCGCCGACCCCGTACGAGAGCTGGTGCAGCATGCTGCTCAGCTGGGGTGTGAGCACCTGGCCGGTGGCCTCGGAGAACTCCCGCAGCAGCGCACTCAGCGTCGCGTCGTACACGCGGGTCGCGTGCTCACCGGTCAGGTCGACGACGGCGCCCGATGTCAACGGGGACCCACCGTGTCCCGGTGCGAGTTCGACTTCGCTGATACCGAACAGGTTCGCCGGGGCGAACTCGACGCTGAGACTGTCGTCCAGTTCGACCAGAGCCGAGCGTTCCAACGCCAAGTCCAGCCGCAACTGACCGGACGAGGACGGTTCGATATCGATGACCTCGCCGATGGCCACTCCGCGGGTCCGCACGGTCGTTCCCGCGGCCAAGCCGTCGGCGAGTTGTTCGGTGTGCACCGTGATGCGCATCCGCTCATTGGCGGTCGAGGCGTTCACACTCGTCCATGCCGCGACGAGCACCACGACCACGGTGAGCGCTATCGCTCCGGTCGTCACCGATTTCTTGCGGGTCATCACGACCCCGGGCATCAGGTACTGGGGCATCTTCCTCATCCGGTGAATTCGATACCTGACTCGAACCCCCAGAACAGCAGGCTCAAAGCCATGTTCAGCGCGATGATCGCGACGAAGCTGGCTCGCACCGCTCGCCCCGAGGCCGCGCCGACTCCTTCGGGCCCGCCACTGGCGAAATACCCCTGGTAGCAATGGATCATGATCACGGCGATGCCGAAGATCAGTGTTTTGACCACGGCCGCGACGATGTCCGAACCGCTGACGAACTGCAGGAAATAGTGGTCGTACACCCCGGCCGATTGCGAATGGACCGTGGTGATCAGCAGCCGGCACGCGAAGTAGCTCAGGATCAGGGTGATCAGGAACGTGGGCACGATCGCGACCGCGCCCGCCAGCACGCGGGTGGTGACCACGAACGGGACCGACCGGATACCCATCGACTCGAGGGCATCGATCTCTTCGGAGATCCGCTGCGCGCCGATCTCGGCGGTCATCCGGCACCCGGCTTGGGCGGCGAACCCGATCGCTGCCGCGATGGGTGCCAGTTCCCGGGTGCTGGCGAACGAGGACACGATGCCGGTCAGGGGACCCAGCCCCACCATGTTCAAGGTGGTGAACGATTCGACCGCGGTGAGCGCGCCCATCGCCAGTCCCAGTACCGCCAGTAGCGGCACGGTTCCGCCGCCGACGAACACCGATCCCCGCCCCCAGGTCAGGTCGGTGATCACGCGCAGGGTTTGGTCGCGGTAGTGGGTCACGGTGAACGGGACCGAACTCAGCACCTGCCAGCAGAACCCGAGAACGAACCCGAACGATTCGATCGGACGCACCAGCAGCGCCTGGTTCATCGACAGTGCCGGGCCCGCCAGACGGGGGCGGTACGGGGCGGCGGCCATCACGCGATCCTCTGTGGCAGAAACTGATTCAAGATCTGGGTGACCGCGAGGTTCGTCAGCACGATCGAGGCCACCGACAGCACGACCGCGGCATTGACCGCGTCGGCCACCCCGCGGGGCCCGCCCTTGGCTTCGAGTCCGCGCTGGCTGGCCACCAGCACGACCAGAAAACCGAAGACCATGGCCTTGCCCATCGATATCCAGACGTCGGTGGTG
Organism: Nocardia sp. NPDC055321; assembly: GCF_053645575.1. Classification (NCBI taxonomy): domain Bacteria; kingdom Bacillati; phylum Actinomycetota; class Actinomycetes; order Mycobacteriales; family Nocardiaceae; genus Nocardia; species Nocardia sp. NPDC055321. The sequence goes on along the minus strand of NZ_JBSHMS010000027.1, from coordinate 53,633 downwards.
GTGACGAAGGCACCGAAAGTGCCCCAGTAGCTGCCCGGTGTGACACCACGACCCGCCACCGCAGCGAGGTATCCCGCGGCGATACCGACGGCCATGATCAGAATGTTCAGCAGCGGCGCGACCAGCAGCATCGCGACCACACGCGGAATGACCAGCCGGTGGACCGGGTCCACGCCGAGAGTGATCATTGCGTCGATCTCTTCACGGATTGTCCTGGCGCCCAGGTCGGCGGCGATCGCGGCCGCCCCGGCGCCACCAAGCAGGAACCCGGTGGCCATCGGAGCGCCCTGTTTGATCACGCCCAGCCCGCCCGCGGCGCCCAGGAGCGCATCGGCGCCGAGTTGTTCGATCAGGTTGCCGACCTGGACCGAGACGATGACACCGAACGGGATCGCCATCAGGATCGCGGGAACCGCGGTGACCGTCACCAGATACCAACTCTGGCGCAAGGTTTCACGCCACGGCAGTCGACCGCGGACGGTGTCGAGTACCGCGCCGGCCAGCACACCGCAGGCGAGTTCGACCGAACGGCCGAGCGTGCGGACAGCTGAGAACAGCACATTCTCGATGTTGTCCCGCAGTACACGCGCGGGCCGGTGAGTGGTCGGCGTGCTCATCGATCGATCACCTGGATTCGGGTTCGAGGGTTGTGGAACGCAGCGCTGACAGAGCGCGAATGTCACCCCTCGCCTGTGTGGTGGGGCGATGGCATGTGGTCAGGGCCGGGGACCGTGGTCGGCGGCCAGCCGTGTCAGCGCCGACCGGACGACCTTGCCGGTGGCGTTGCGCGGGATCTCCGGCACGAGACTCACCTCGCGCGGCACCTTGTAGCGGGCGAGGTTCTCCTTGACGTACGCCTTGATCTCCGCCGGCTCGATCCGCGCACCCGGCACGGGTACGACCAGCGCGTGCAGGCGGGTACCGAACTCCTCGTCGTCCACACCGATGACCACGACATCGTCGACGTCCTCGCGGGTGGCGATCAGATTCTCGATCTCGGCGGGGTAGATGTTCTCCCCACCCGAGACGATCATGTCGTCGTCGCGGCCGTCGATGTGCAGGAGGCCGTGGTCGTCGAAGTGCCCCATGTCGCCGGTAGACATGTAGCAGTCGATGAACTGTTTGTGCCTGCCGTCGGTGTAGCCCTCGAACGGGGCACCGCTGCGCACGAACACTCGCCCCGACACCCGGTGGCCGGTGACCGGCCGGTCCTGGTCGTCGAACAGCGCGATCTTCGAGGTCACCGGCGCCCGGCCGACCGTGCCCGGTGCGATCCGCAGCTCGTGTGGTTGTGCGACCGCCGCGATCGCCACTTCGGTGGATCCGTAGAGGTTGTACAGCACGTCCCCGAAGGTGTCCTGGACTCTGGTGGCCAGTTCCGGGGACAGGGCCGAGCCGGCGACCACGATCGCGCGCAGCGCCGAAAGGTCGTAGCGGGCACGGATTTCCGGCGCCAGGCTCACCATCCGGTGCAGCATCGTCGGCACGGCCACCAGCAGCTGCGCGCGATGTTCGGCAAGCGCGCGCAGGGTTGCTTCGGCGTCGAAACGTCGCGTCAGCACGACCTGGTTGGCCAGCGCGGTCGCGACGGTCCAGGCCGCGAAGCCGGTCGAGTGGAAGATCGGCGAGACGATGACCGCGGTGCCCTTGCGTGGGAACGGGATACGGTCGACGACCAAGGCGCTGACCAGCGGGGTGACCTTGGTTCGCGGCGCGCCTTTGGGCAGGCCGGTCGTTCCGCTGGTCAGGATGATGAACCCGCCGACCTTCGCCGGCGGTGGCGGGCACCGGCGGTCGCCGGTCGCGATCAGCTGGTCGATGGTCTGCGCGGGTGCACTGGACGGGAGCCGCGGGTCGGACCAGGTGATGAATCGTGGCAGGTCGGCCGGCAGCGCGTCGAGCAGGTCACCGAACTCCGCGTCGTGCAGCATCGCCCGCACGTTCTCTCGCACAGCCACTTCGGCGAACTGCGGCTTGGCGAAGCCGGTGTTCATCATCGCCAGCCGCAGCCCGGCCCGGCCCGCGGCGCTGATCGCCAGCACGAGACCCCGGTGATCGCGCGCCAGGACCCCGATCACCGACCCCGGTTCCAGGCCCGCGCCCAGGAACGCGTTGGCCAATGCGTTGGATTGCTCGTCGAGTTCGCGGTAAGTCAGCGTGCCGCGCTCATCGCACAGCGCGGGCGACTCGGGATGCTCCTCGGCCGCCTTCATGATCATTGTCGCGGCCGGGCCGTAGCTGTTGTTGCGACGGGCCGTGGTCAGCACCCGGTCGGGCCGGGTCAGATCGATGACACCGGTCCGATGAAGTCTGCCGACCGCGCGCAGCGTCTCGATGGTGGTGTCGATCCGCTCATGGATCGCGGGCAGGCTCAGCACGGGGTGATTCCTTTTGTCCGTTGAATGCGGGCTCGATCGAGGTGATAGGCAGCAGCTCCGCGGAAGGGCGCCACTAACAAGAATCAACTGATTCACATAAAGCAGATGATTCCTATGACACTGCGCGATGTCAACCCCCTTCGAGGCGATGCACCGAGTCGGTGAAGTGCCATGATGGCCACGTGAGTTCCCCACCAGTCGTCTGGCGCGGCAGCACCATGGCCAGCCGTAGCGCCGAACGCCGCGAACAGCTGATCGACGCCGCCTACGACCTCCTCGCCACCGAGGGCGCGGCGGCGACGACGATGCGCGCCGTATGCAGAAAAGCATCGCTGAGCCTGCGCTATTTCTATGAAAGCTTCTCCGACAGAGACGAATTGGTGATCGAGGTCCACAACCGAATCACCAACGATCTCCTCGACGCGGTCACCACCGCCCTGTCCGGACCGGACACCGATCACCCACGCGCCTGGATCGCGTTCGACGCCGCGACCCGCTTCCTCGAACAGGACCCTCGCCGAGGGCACATTCTGTTCCGGGAAACACTCGCCGACGAGGCGCTACGCGATCACGGCGCGACCGCTGTGCCGGCGTTCGTCGCACTCGTCGCCGCTCAGTTGGACGAGCCCGGTGCGGCGATGACCGGACCCAACATGCACCTGGCCGTCAGCTCGCTCTCGGGCGCACTGGTCGCGTTGTTCATGGACTGGCTCGACGGCACCACCGAACACACCCGCGAGGACATCGTGGACTACACGACCGTGCTGGCCACGACGATCCTGCAGCTGTGAGCAACGCGCACTGACCTGTTCTTGCGCAACAGCTTTCATCCGCCCTCTCCGCGCCGCAGGACAGTCGGGTGACCCGTACCGGCGCTCGCGACGCGGCGAGTGCGCGGCCTACCAGCGAAAGCGTCTGGTGCCGGTCGCGGCGAGTGCGCGCATGGTGCGCCCGAGAATCTCCGTAGCCGGTCCCTGGTACGGGAACCACAGCAGGTGCTGCTGGTATCGGAGCGGGAATCGGGATTCGGTGACCGTTTGCGCGCGGCAGTAGCGCAGCACGGCTTCGCGGGTTCCGAATCGACCGCCGATTCCCGATTGCTTCCAGCCGTCCATGGGCGCGGACAGGAAGAACACGTTGGCATGAGCGTCGTTGATGTTGACCGCACCGGCGTGCAGTTGGGCGGCCACCTCCCGGGCGCGTGTGTGGTTTCTGCTCCACACCGTGGCAGAGAGCCCGTACACACTGTCGTTGGCCAGTGTGACCGCGTGGGCGGTGTCACGGACCTTGATGATCGGAATGAGCGGTCCGAAGGTTTCCTCGCGAACACAGGCCATGTCCTGGGAAACATCAACGAGCACTGTCGGTTCCACCCACCGGGTGGCCGGGTCCGTGCCGCCGCCGCTGACCACGCGCGCCCCGGCTTCGATCGCCTGCTCGAGGTGGGCATTGACGATGTCGAACTGCGCGGTCGTGACCAGCGCGGCGATATCGATGTCGCGGCGCAGGGTGTTCACGTGCTCGACCAGGCGCGCGACGAAGGCATCGTGTACATCGGCATCGACGTAGACACGTTCGATCGAGGTGCACATCTGTCCGGCGTTCGTCAGCGCGCCCCAGGCGATACCTCGTGCGGCCCAATCGAGGTCGGCGTCGGACAGCACCAGGGCCGGGTCCTTGCCACCCAGTTCGAGCCCGCACGGAATGAGCCGTTCCGCGCAGCGCGCGGCGATCGCCTTACCGGTGGCGGTCGAGCCGGTGAACTGCACGAAGTCCACCAACTCCACCAGTTCGGCACCGGCCGCGTTGTCGCCGGTGATGGCGGTGAACACCGCGGGCGCGCCGATCTCGTTCCAGCCGGCCACCGCGGCAGCGACCGCACACGGCGTGGCCGGGGCGGGTTTGATCGTTACCGCCGCACCCGCCAGCAGTGCCGGGATCGCGTCGCACAGCGACAGTCCCAGGGGGAAGTTCCACGGCGTGATGACCGCGATCACCGGATACGGCCGGTGGGTCACCGACACGGTCTTGAACGCGTTGAGCAGATTCGGCGGTGTGCGCTGCTCGGTCGAGAGGATGTTCTCGGCGTGCCGGGTGAGATGCTTGATCAGGTCGATCACGACGGTGAACTCGATCCGGCCTTCCACGAGGGGTTTGCCGACCTCGGCGCACAGCAATCGCACCAGGTGTTCCTGGTTGTCCAGGAGCCAATCCGCGTATCGGCGTAGCCATTCCGCGCGCGCGGCCACCCCGGATTGCTCCCAGGCCGGTTGTCTGCGCCGCAGGTCCTGGACAATCCACGGAACCGTGACGGTGGAGGTCATCGTGTCACTTCCTCGGCGCGATCGAGTAGGGGTTCACCGGCGTGGATCGCGACGTGTCCGCGTCTGGTCAGACGAAAATCACGCAAATCCACACGGGCGGTGCGGCGTTGGAATTGCCAGGCGAACCCCGGCCAGAAAGTGAAGTTCCGGCCGGTGGGTGAGAGGTAGTAGGACGAACAGCCGCCGCTGTTCCAGACACTTCCCGCGAGTTTACGATCGACCTCGCCGATGAACCGTTCCTGCACCCGCGGATCGACATCGATCGTGTCCGCGTGGGCGGCGAGTGTGGAAACGATCGCGTCGACGAGGTAGCGGACCTGGGCTTCGATGGTGACCACCTGGGAGGTGTAGAGCGCCGAGTTCGGGCCCAGCAGCACGAACATGTTCGGAAAGCCCGAAACCATCGTTCCCAGATAGGCGTTGGCGTCCGAACCCCAATGGCCGGCCAGATCGGCGCCGTCGCGTCCGTGGATCCGGGCCAGGCCGGGATGGCCGGTCATGGTGAACCCCGTGCCGAACACGATCGCGTCGACCTCGTGTTCGCCGCCATCAGCGGTCCGGATCCACTGGGGGCCGACCTCGGTGATCGAATCGGTGATCACCGAGGTGTTGGGTGCGGCCAGTGCCGGGTAGTAGGCGTTGGAGAACGTGGGCCGTTTGCAGCCGAATCGGTAGGCCGGGGTCAGTTTCGCGCGTAGCTCGGGGTCGCGGATCTGGCGGCGAAGATGTGCGCGCGCAACAGCCTCCATCGCTTTGAGCAGCGCGGGCTTGTATACGAATCCGGGAACCAGGGCCTCTTGAACGAGGTTGAATCCCGCTCGGGCCGCTCGCTGTGTCGCCGGAGCGACGGCGAACATCTTGCGCTGCGTGCCGCCGATCGGCCGGTCGGGATGCGGCATGATCCAGGTCGGGGTGCGCTGAAACACCTTCAGCTGCTCAGCATTCGGTTGCAGCCGCGGAATGAACTGCACCGCCGAGGCTCCGGTGCCGATGACCGCGATCCTCTTTCCCTCGGGGTCGAAGGTGTGATCCCATCGCGCGGAATGGAACTGGGGGCCCTCGAAGGTGGCGAGCCCGGGAATCGCGGGTACCGACGGTTCGGAGAACGGTCCCAGCGCGGCAACCAGGAACCGGGCCCGCACGCGTCGGCCACCGGCCTCGATCACCCATATCCCGGCGTCGTCGTCCCAGCTCGCGTCGGTGACTTCGGTGGAGAATCGGATGTGCGGGGTGATGTCGAAGCGGTCGGCGACCGTGCGCAGGTAGGACTGGATCTCGGGCTGTAGCGGGTACAGGCGCGACCATTCGGGGTTGGACGCGAAGGAGAACGAGTACAGGATCGAGGGGATGTCGCATTGGGCGCCGGGGTAGGTGTTGGCCTGCCATGTTCCGCCGACATCGGCGGCGCGTTCGAACACGACGAAATCGTCGATCCCGGTCTTCTTCAGCGCGGCGGCGGTGCCCAATCCGCCGAACCCGGCGCCGATGACAGCGACGGTGAAGAATTCGTCCGGGCTCGTTGCGGGGGTTGGGTTTTGCATGTACGGAGTCGTCCTCATTCGTCAAAAGTTGGGGCGTGGTGGATGCCCGAGTCGCGCGGCCGTCGTGACAGGGCCGCACCGTCATCTACGGCTGCTTGCCGGTGATCGCAGCGCGGTTCTCGATGCGCGCGAGGAGATCGGCCACGCGCGGATCGTGGGCGAGGATGCGATCCAGCGCCACGTTGGCGGTGCCGCGCAGCCACGAGTACGGCGCCCAGATCGCCGGGGCGATCGTCCTGGGTGCTCTGCGAGTAATGCCCTCGGCGATCGATTCCGCCGCTTCGGTGGCGGAGATCCTGCGCCGCAACGGCCACGGCAGCATGTTCTCGATCTCCCTGCCCAGAGGATCCGCCTCGAACATGTTCGTGGTCATCTCTGTATCAACGACGCCGAAGTAGGCAACCCCCGCGCTGGCTCCGACCGAGCTGAGTTCAACGCGCAGTGCACGCCCCAATTGTTCGACCGCCGCCTTGCTCACCATGTATGCCGCACCGCCCATTCCGGGTGCGAAGGCGGCGGCAGAGGACACGACCACGACGTGCCCGCCCGCCTCGATGATGTGGTCCAGGCTCGGCCGGACGGTATTGAACACGCCGAGCAGGTTGATGTCGATGACCCGGCCGAACTCCTCCGGCACCGTCGTCCGGACGGTAGCCGGCACCGGTGTCACCCCCGCGTTGGCGACGACGACATCGAGGCGGGAAGACCAGCGAACTGCCGCGCTGACCGCCGCGGACATCGCTTCGCGGTCGCGGACATCGGCCTCGATGGCCAAGGCCCGATCACCGAATTGGTCGGCAACCGCTGTTACTGCGGATAGATCCCGGTCGGTGAGGACGACGCGAGCTCCGCGCGTGATCAGCGCGGTGGCAAGTTCACGCCCGATACCCGCTCCAGCGCCCGTGATCAACGCGGTCTTTCCTTCGACGTCATAGCGCGAGCCGCAGCCGCCGAAGACCCTCGACAGTGTTGCCATCAGCCACTCCTTGCCAGCCGTCCTCGCGCCCGGTCGAGCCGGACCCGGGGATCGCCAATACAGGAATCATGCGATTCCAATGGAAGCAGATGATTCCCATGAAAGAGGGTGGTGTCAATACCGAGCTGTCGAGGCGGGTGGCACAGGCCCCGAGGCCGAGGACAGCCTTCGCAGGACCAGTCCGAGATACTGGAATATAAACAGTACAGGTATTGACGTTCGTCACTGACATCCGTCAACATGATCCAGGACGGACGTGGCGCAGACAGCGCCCCACACCCCCACGATCCACCCGGCCAATCCGGGACCCACTCTCCCCGTAACGGATTCGTTGACAATCGGCGACCGCGATCGTAGAAGTCGAGCCCATGAGCCAGACTCGAGACAAACCTCAGGGACGCGAGGCCCAGCGCCTGCAGACCCGCCAGCGCGTACTGGACGCCGCGGTCGCCGAATTCAAGCGGACCGGGGCAACCGACGCGGACGTCGCCGCAATCGTCAGCGCTGCGGGCATTGCCCGGGGCACCTTCTACTTCCATTTCCCCACCAAAGAGCATGTGCTCCTCGAACTGGAGCGGCAGGAGGAGGCGCGCATCGCGGGCGAGCTGGTCCGCTTCCTCGCTACGCCGCACGACCTGCGGTCCGCGCTGCGCAAGACGATCGACCTGGTCGTCGATCTGGAAGACCGGCTGGGCAGGCTGCTCTTCAAAGACCTTCTCGCCCTGCACTTCTCACCGACCCGACCGCTGACCGACGAGTGGCGTGAGCACGAAGTGATCGGGCTCGTGGCATCGATGATCGAAACGGCCGCCGGCGAGGGGCACGTGGAGATCGTCGTCGATCCCTATCACAGCGCGGTGTTCTTCCTGCTGGGCTTCTACGGCCTGCTCACGACCACGGCGGACGCCAAGGAACTGCGTGCTGCGGTCCTGGACAGCTACCTGATCACGGTGCTGCGCAGTTTGGAGCCCCGATGACCCGGAATCCGCACACCCCCGGCCGATTCGACATATCGGCCCACCCGAGAAGACGGAGACGAACTCATGTGGCAAGACCTGCTTCGACTGGCACTGGCCTGGGGCGTAATCCTGCTGGTCATCGCGTTCTGGTACTGGGTCATGAAGAACATCGGCACCTTCTGACCCGCGCGAGGGCACGAAGACCCGGGCGAACGGAACCTCGATGAGCACCGGTGAGCTGTCGAATCCGCAGGCGGTGGAACGCGGATGCGCGGTGACCGCCGTGGCGTTCTCCGAACGGCGCCGTGCGGGCGTGCGGCTCATCACCGGCCGCCACCGCGGCTTCGGCTTGAATCCGGCCCGCGACATGGTCCATGTCCCGTTCCCGGCGATCAGCCCGGAATGGAACCGGATAACGCTGACATGCGGTGTCGCACTGCAGTGTTCACCGTCCAAGGACCGTATCGCTCGATTCGCACTGCACGAGCTCTCACCACGCCAGCTCGGTGCGCTGTCCCTGGTCGAGGGTGGCGTCGCGGCGGGCTGGATCGCGGACCGGCTGCCGGGTCTGCTGCCGGAACTCCGGCGTGCCCTGCCCGAGCTCGACATCGACGACCACAGCCTGCCGGGCGAGGAGATCCTCGGTCGCGCAATCGATCTGGCACGCTCACGGCAACCACTCGCACCACATCCGCTGCTGGGCCGCCCGCCGCTGGCGGCCCCCGGGCGCGGAGCCTTCGCGGCCGCGATCCGCCGGGTGCACGCGCGCATGCCGTGGACCTCCCCGCGCAGTGACACACCCCGGCTCATGTCGGTCCCGGTCGGAGGCGACGGCGGAGACCGCAATTCGAATCTGCCGCCGCCGAGCCGGCCCGAGAACGACGAGATCGAGATCCGGGCGCACGAGCGCGCCGGAATCCCCTACCCGGAATGGAATCTGTGGACCGGCGCGTTCCTGCCCGACCACGTCGCGGTCCTGGAACGCAAACACGCCACCCGGCAATCCCCGGTCGCGAACGTCTCGCCGGACATCCGCCGCTGGTTCGCCGAGCACACACACCGTGCCATGCGCACGGGCCTCGAGGACGGGTCCGACCTCGACATCGACCGCTACGTGAACCATTTCGTCGATCTGAGAACGGGAGTGGGTCAGCAACCACGCTTCTTCCGCGACCTGCTGCCCAGTTCGCGCGATGTCACCACGGCCCTGCTGCTGGACGGCAGTTCCTCCCTCGGAATCCATGGGGGCCGGCTGTTCCGCTTGGAACTCGAGTGCGCGGACGCCCTCTCCCGGGCCATGACCCTTGCCCGGGAGCGACACGGCATCTTCGTCTTCACCGGCAACACCCGCCATCGCGTAGAGGTCGGCTGCCTCAAGGACTTCGACGACCCGCACTTCGTCGATCCCGGCACCCTGGGCTTGCTGACCGGCGGCTACACCCGGCTCGGCGCGCCCCTTCGACATCTGACCCGGCGCCTGCTCGAGCAGCCTTCGCAACGCCGCCTGGCCATCGTCATCGGCGACGGCCTCATGTCGGACGAAGGCTACGAGGGCCGCTACGCGTGGGCCGACGTCGCCCATGCCGTCGAGGAAGCCGAGGACGCGGGCGTCTTCCTCTATTACATCGGTGTCGGCCCCACCCGCGTGGACCCACTTCCCGAGGTCTTCGGCGTACGCCGATCGACACGAATCCGCCGGGTGGACGAACTCCCCCGGGTCCTTGCCCATATCCATCGCGAGTTGGTGGCCCAATGACATCCGATCCGTATTTCTCCAGCGGCACCGAAGTGCGGCTGTTCGAACGCGCGCACCGGCAGCGTCTGCCGGTGATCCTCACCGGGCCGACCGGTTGCGGCAAAACCAGATTCGTCGAGTTCATGGGCCGCCAACTCGGACGGCCCGTGGTCACCATCAGCTGCCACGACGATCTCACCAGCTCCGATCTGGTGGGGCGCTTCATCGTGGCCGGCGGTGACGTCGTCTGGACCGACGGCCCACTGACCCGAGCCGTCAAATCCGGCGCGATCTGCTATCTCGACGAGGTCGTCGAGGCACGCCACGATTCCCTCGCGATCCTGCACTCGCTCACCGATCATCGACGGACGCTCTACCTGGACCGCGCCGGCGAAATCGTCGTCGCCCCGGAGCCGTTCATGCTCGTCTGCTCGTACAACCCGGCCTACCGCAGTTCCCTCAAAGAACTCAAACCGTCCTTCCGCCAACGGTTCCTGACCATCGCGATGAACTATCTGCCGCCGGAGCGCGAGGCCGAGGTCGTCGCCGCCGAAGCGGGAGTCGAGATTTCCGTCGCACGGCGACTCGTCCACTGCGCCACCAGCATTCGACAGGCCGATCAAGCCTTTCACTTCGAACCCCCGTCCACCCGCGTATTGGTCGCCGCCGCCCGCCTGATCGCCGACGGCGCCGACGAGCTCGAAGCCGCACAGGTGTGCGTCCTGGCGCCGCTGAGCAGCGACGGCGCCATCCACGACGGCCTGCGCGAGATCGCGGCCGCGCACCTGTTCGCATCCACCGACCGGCCCGTGCCCGCACCGTAGGAGAAGCAGTGAACGAACAAGACCGACAACGTAAACGCGCACTGATCGTCTTCCAGATCGTCATCTACGGCTATCTGCTGGCCATGTTCCTCATCCAGGTGAACATGTACTTCACCCGCGACTGGTAGGAGTCGTCGTGAACCTCCCGAAACTCAACCTTCGCCGCGCGCCCGCGGGTGCGGCCGTTCCGAGCGAGCGAACCGCACCGGGATCGGTGTCCTTCGATCAGCACGAAGAGGAAAGCCGACTCGCGCAGCGCCGGGCCGATTTCTGGCTGACCGGCGGCACCCTGCTCATGGGAACGTTCGTGCTCGGCATCTTCGGCCTGCCGCTGTTCCTGCGCGGTGTCTGGCTCCAGCGGCAGGCGCAGCGCGACGGACTGTCGGTCCGCCCGATCATCGTCACGCTGATCGGCTACCTCGTCATCCTGGATGCCTTCCTCAACAGCATCGGCTGGGTGCTGGACCTGCTCGCCAACCACACCCTCGTCACCCGCGTGTTCTTCACCGCGTGGGGCAATTTCGTCGACAACGGATACTTCTGGCACTACAACGAATTGTGGATCGGCGGCTCCAGCGCGCCCGGTGAGAAGGGCTGGGAGATCGCGCTGATCTTCGTGGTGTTCCCCATGCGCGTCGCCGCGGCGATCGCGTTCCTGCAGATGAAGCGCTGGGGTCACCAGTGGCTGACCGTGACCTGCTGGTTCGGCGTTGTCATCTGGGTCGGCTACGTCGCGAACATGACCATGTACGCCGATATTCGGTTCGAGGGCACGGTACTCCCGGTCTTCGGCTGGTGGTTGTACGACATCTTCTACATCACCCCGTTCCTGGCCATCCCCTATCTGCACACGGTCAACCGCGAGATCTTCTCCGATTGACCGGCCACGAATCATCGACGGCCACAGGAGTTCACCCATGAGTACCGCACCATCCGGTTCCGCTGCCTCCCCCGAGGCGGAATTGCCACCCGGCACCACTCCCGCTTTCGCGCGCATGCACAAATGGCTCAAACGCGGCATCTTCGTCTGCCTTTTCGCACTGGTCATCGAAGGCGCGTTCACCGTCCCCGCGCTGGCCCTGTGGTACGGCTGGCCCACCCTGTCACTCACCGAGATATGCAGCGAGATGATGAAAGTCCGCTACTCCGACGACACCCTGGAGTGTGACCAGCCCTATCCGATCGGCAAACCGTCGGAAGGAACCGATCAGCGGACCGCGAAAGACGAGTGGGGCGTGCAACCCAAGCCCGGCTACGACCGAATCGGATTCCGGGAACTCGTCCGCAATCGCGACGAACGCGTCGCACGCGAACAAGCCCAGAATCCGGCACAGCGCTGAAATAGCCGACTGGACCGCGTGATTGCGATGGAGTCGTGAGCTCGCGGCTCAGCCGAGCAGGCGGCGGGTCGCCTTCTCCATGCGTTCGGCCACCTCCGAGTAGGACAGATGCCCCATGCCCGCCTGCAGCATCGCGCCGTAGTACAGCATCTCGAGGTACTCCAGATCGTCGCTGCTGTCCGAACCCAGGGCCTCGACCAGGCGGGAGTGGAGCTCGCCGCCGATCCGCAGGCGCAGGTGGGCCACGTCGGCGTCGTTGCCGAGCAGGGCCTGGCTGATCGCGGCGGCCAGGGCGGGCTCGTCGGCCACCAGCATCGCGGCCTGGCCCAGGACCGCTACCGCGCGACCCGCGGGGTCGGTGTCGGACAGCTCGACCGCGGGGGCGGCGATCAGGCGGCGCCAGTACACCTCGGCGATCAGGTGTTCCTTGGAGGAGAAGTAGGTATACGCGGTTGCGGTGCCGATCCCGGCCTCGGCGGCGATCAGGCGAATCGTGGTGGCCGCGTAGCCTTCTCGGGCCAGGACGGTCACGGCGGCCTTGGTCAGGCGGTCCACGGTCGCGGCCTGCTTCCCGCTCAGGCGACGCCGGGTGGCCTCCAGATTGTTCGGTACAGGAGCAGACATATGTCCAAAACTACTACCGACACGTGTCCAGAACAATTCGTCCTCCGGCTGACCGGCCGATTCGCGCTAGTGACGCGTGCGCACCCGCTCGTCGTAGGACGCCCGCGCGGTCCGATCGACCTCGTCCAGGAAGATCCGATCGACGCCCAGACGGCGGGTGATGGCGTCGCCGACCGGGCGCGGAGTCAGCTTGTCCAGGGCCGCGAGCCAGCCGGCGCGGCGGGTCACCGTCACGCGCCGGCGGGGACGGGAGAGCAGGCGCGCGACCGCGCGGGCGACATCGGCCGGCTCGGCCAGCAGACCGAGCGGCGCGCGGGTGCCCGCGATCATCTCGGTGCGGGTGAAGGTCGGCAGCACCGCCGAGAACCGCACGCCGCTGCCGTGCTGCTCCCGGCGCATGGTCTCGGTGAAACTCAGCACCGCCTGCTTGCTCGCACAGTAGGTCGCCATGCCCGGGGTCGGGTTCTCCCCGGCCAGCGAGGAGATGTTCACGACGTGCCCGCGTCCGCGCGAAAGCATGCCCGGCAGGACGAGTTTGGTGCCGAGCATGACCCCGTAGACGTTGATGTCGAGGATCCCGCGGGTCAGCGCGTCCGGCTCCTCGGTGAAGCGCCCGACCGGCATCACGCCGGCGTTGTTGATCAGCACGTCGATCGCGCCGACGTCGCGTTCGGCCCGGCGCAGGAACTCCGCGAAGGAGTCGGCATCGGTGACATCGAGGGCGAACGCGCCCGCGAGCCCGAGCGCGGCGGCGGTATCCGCGGCCGCGCTCGCGTCGAGGTCTCCGATGACGACGAGGGCGCCGCGGGCGGTCAGTTCCGCCGCGATCGCCCGGCCGATCCCGCGGGCTCCCCCGGTGACCGCGACGATGCGGCCGGTGATCGATGCGCTCATCGGCGTGCGCTACCTCCTACGTGTGAACGGACTCGAACCAGGCGATATGGCGGTCGTCTCAGCCTCGATCCATTGCCTTGTAATGATGTCCAGAATAGCATCTAGACTTGTGTCCGAAAAACTGTCCAGTGTGGCCGGGGGTGCCCGGCGGTCCCAGCACGACAAGTCCGAAATGTTCGAGCGCATAGTCGATGCCGCGGTCCGGGTGCTGGCCCGCGGTGGTTTCGACGGATTGACCCTGCGGATCGTCGCCCGGGAGGCCGGCATCGGCACCGCGACGGTCTACAGCTACTTCGATTCCCGCGAACAACTGCTCGCGGAGGTGGTGTGGCGCGCGCTGTCGCTACCGACCCTGCGACGCACGATCGCACCCGGCGGCGAGGCCGAGCAGACTCCGCTGACCATGGCCACCGCCGCCACGATGCTCACCCCGGCGGTCGCCGAACCCGATCTGATCGACATGCAGCAGCGGCTGACCGATCGAATCCGCGGCCGCATCGACGCGGCGATCGGCACCGGCAGCGATCCCTTCACGTCCCGGCGGCTGGAGAAGATCTACGTCGAGTCCCTGATCGACGCCGCGATGGGTTACTCGACCCGTATGCGCGGCGAAAACGCCACGCCCACCATCGAACCGGTGCCCGAGGACCGCTGAAGCGGGAGCTTCCGGCGATGCCTGCCGTGGTCATTCGGCATCGCCGGCACTCGCGGCCCGGCACGGAAACGACACTGCCGCGCAACCGGGCACCGAATCCGGTGCGGTTGCGCGGCAGCGACTTTCGCTCTTCTCAGGAGCGGGCGGCGGCCCCGACCTCGTGATCGGGCGCGCGACTCCCGATGAACTCCTTGGCCCATCGATAGTCCGGCTTTCCGCTGGGCGAGCGCGTCACCGTGGTCGCGATCCACAGCGTGCGCGGGGTCTTGTACCCCGCCAGATGGGCGCGCACGTGCCCGGTGAGCGCCTCGAAATCGAGCACGGCTCCCTCGGTCGTGGCGATCACCGCCGCGACCTGCTGACCCCAGCGCTCGTGCGGCACACCGACGACCACCGCGTCGAAGACACTCGGGTGCGCCTTGAGCACGCTCTCGACCTCTTCGACGAACACCTTCTCCCCGCCGGTGTTGATCACCATGTTGCCGCGCCCGATGAGGGTGATCGAGCCGTCGCTCTCGACCCGGGCACGATCGTCGGTGACAACCATCCGGGCGCCGTCCACGGTCTTGAACAGCCGGCGCGACTTCTCCTCGTCCTTGTAGTAGCCGAGCGGGACCGCCCCGGTCTTGGCCAGCCAGCCCTGCTCGCCCGGCGGCACCGGGATACCGGAGTCGTCGACCACCACCGCGCCGCGCCCGACCTGCACGCGCGGGCCGCGTCCGGGATCGTCGTCCTTGGTGGCGAATCCGATACCGCCGAAACCGGTTTCGGACGAACCGATGGAGTCGGAGACCAACGCGTTCGGGAACTGCTCGAGCAGCCGGTTCTTCACCGGCTGGGACAGCAGCGCCGCCCCGGAAGCGATGACCACCAGCGAGCTCGCGTCCACCGGCGACGCGGCGAGCTCGTCCAGCAGCGGGCGCGCCATGGCGTCGCCGGTGATGACCATGACCGCGGGCCGTTCCCGCTCGATCGTCGCCCAGATCGTGGCCGGGTCGAAGCGGGATTCGTAGATCAGGGTGTTGCCGCTCCACAGGGCGTTGAAGGTCGGCATCATCGCCGCGGCGTGAATGAGCGGAGGCAGGATCAGCCACGTCATCGGTTCGTTCTTCGCGCCGACCTGCGACTGCTGGAACTCGTCGGCCACCGGTTCGCCGGTGTAGAAGTCGATCCCGCCGCCGAGCACCCGCCACATGTCCTCCTGACGCCACATGACGCCCTTGGGCATGCCGGTGGTGCCGCCGGTGTACATCATGAACAGGTCGTCGGAGGTGCGCTCGGCCGCGGGCCGGGTCGTCACCGGCGACAGTACCGATTCATAGTGTGCCGCTGTGGTTTCGATGTTCCCGCTGTCGAGGTCGTCCTCGACCACGATGGCGCGCCGGACCCGCGGCGAGCGGCTCAGCGCGGCGCCGACTGCGCTCGCGTAGCTGCGGTGGAACACCAGGGTGTGCAGGTCGGCGTTGTCGTAGATGTAGGTCAGCTCTTCGGCGCCGTACCGGTAGTTGATATTGATCGGCACCGCGCGCACCTTGAAGCACGCGATGAGCGTTTCCATGGTCTCGATGCTGTTGTGCATCTGGAACCCGACGTGGGTGCCGGGCGCCACGCCGATCGAGGTCAGGTGGTGCGCGAGCCGGTTGGCTCGAATGTCGAGCTCGCGGTATGTGATTCGCCGGTCACGGTGGATCAGCGCGATGCGTTCGGGCATCGCGTCGACCGCGTGCTCGAACAGGTCAGCGAAGTTGCACGCCATGGCAATTCATCTTTCATCGGGGTGTCAGACCACGGTCAGCGGCAGCGGGATGCCGCGATCGGCGAAGCGGAAGTCGGCGCCGGTGCTGAAGCGGGTGATGGCCACCTCGCCGGATTCGCGGAAGGGCTGTTCCGCGAGCAGGAATCCGAGGGCGAGTTCGTCGTCGGTGTCGGCGGTGACGTGGACGGTGTAGCGCGGGTTGACCCCGCGGGCCATGGCCTCGATCGCCGCCAGGTGCTCGGCGTCCAGCAGGGACGGCCAGACGCGGTCGCTGACGGCTCCGCTGCGCTTGGGCAGGCGCAGCCGCACCCCGATGTCGGCGTGATCGACCTGAACACCGGTGTAGCACAGCGGATTCCACGCCGGGTGCAGGCGCAGGACCTGCGCCAGCGCGGTATCGTCGTCGCCGAGTTCGAGTGCGTCGCGCAGGCGTTCGGAGGTCAGGCCCGCGATTCCGGCGAACTGTTTGCGCCCGATGTCCGCGGCGGCGTCGACGTCGGTACGCGAGCCGATCGCGATGAGGAAGCCCAGGGCCAGCAGATGATGCTGCAGGCACACCTCGTCGGCCATGCGGATCAGCGCCGACCGGGAGAAGTCGCTGAACCGCAGGTCACTCAGCAGCGGGCCGGTGTAGTCGCCCTGCCCGGGGTCGTCCGGGTCGATCGGATCCAGAACCACATGCGCGGCATGCGATTCCGAGACGATGTCGAAGTTCGCCGGAATCGGCGGCGGAACGTGGGACTCGTCGATGATCACGGTCCACGCGCACACCGGGGTCCGGTCGGCCGGCACCCGGGGCGGGCGGTGGATCGGGCGGACCTGGGCGCGCGGATTGGTGGCCAGGGCGGTGGCGTCGAAGGTCGGGTCCTCGATGTCGTGGCACATCGATCGGACGTAGTCCGGTCCCATGGGTTCCACGTCCGCCAGCGCGCCACAGTGATCGAGCCAGAACTCCCCGTGGTCGCGGTCCTGGATCCGGTAGCGGAAGTCCATGAACTGCGGGGGCGCGCCGATGTCGAGTTGCAGTCCCTTGAAGATGGTTTCGACGCTGTCGCCGGTGTATCCGAGCGCGCGCTGCATGCGCCGGGTGTAGACCGGGCTGGCGACCTGCCATTCCTCGATCGCCACCTGGGCCATGCCCTCGCGCCCGAAGGCGCCGATGGTGTGCGCCATGCCCGAGCGGTCGATGAGGTGACCGCTGAGCAGCAACTCCGGAACCAGGACGGCCAATTGTTCCCGGGTCAGGTCCGCGAACGCGCTGCGCCGATCGGGCGCGTCACTCACCACAGCGGCACCGGACCTTTGCCGATCTTGTACCAGCCGGGCAGCGGGTCGCCGGAGGTGGCGCGGGTGATGCGCTTGTTCATGCCGTCGGACAGCGCGTTGGCGGTCATCATCTCGAGGAACAGCGCGCTCACGTTGCCGAAGTCGAAGAAGTCACGCTGCCAGGACCATTGGAAGTTGCCGCCGTAGCGGAACCAGCTGCCGCCGATGCCCTCGGGCGAATAGTGGGTGCCGTCGGCACGTTTCGCGTCGGCGACCTGCTTCCACAGCCCGATCACGTTGCCACTGCGGTCGTCGATCACCACGTCCTGGTACGGGTAGGTCCAGCCCTCGAGGCCGTCCATCTCCAAACCGATGGCGATGTCGCGGATCTCGTCGCGGCCCACGGCCATGAACTCGTCCTTGGGCCCGTAGTTCCAGCCGTAGGTGGCGTCCTCGGTGTAGTACTCCGCGAGCGGCCGCCAGTCGCCGGCGGCCTCGCACTCCTTGTTGGCCTGCAACCAGCGGCGCACCATCTCGTCGAGTTCGGCGCGATCGAAATCAGGCATTTCCGTTGACCTTTCGTTCTACGTGACCGGCGGTCACGCGTCGTTGTCGATGATCGACAGTGCTTGGGTGGGGCAGTAGCGGACCGCGTCCAGGACCTGGGCGCGAACCTCGGGGCCGGGCTCGGCGTCGAGGAGCTCGACCGGGCCGCGGCGGGGGACGGAGAACACCTCGGGGGCCTCGGCCGCGCACACCGCGTGGCCCTGGCACAGATCCCGGTCGACCACGATCCTCATGACGCACCGCCGTTCTCACGGGGCGTGACCCGGGCTTCGGGCTGAACCTCGGTGAGCTGGATGTGCGCGCCGCGCGGCGCCGAGACCACCGCGACCACGGCCGAGGCCAGGTTCGCCGGCTTGAGCATTTCCGAATGCCGGGCGAATCCCCACTTGTCCCAGTCCGCGAGCAGCGGCCCGATGACCTCGGCGGTGGAGTCGGTGCCCATGGCGGTCAGGGTCGGACCGGGGCGAACGAGCGAGGCGCGCACGCCGGTGCCCTCGAGTTCCATCCAGAGCTGGCGGACCATCGACTCGAGGCCGGACTTGGCCGCGGGGTAGGCGCCCGATCGCGGGCGCGGCGCGGTGGCGGTGTCGGAACTGATGAGCACGAAGTCGCCGCGCTCGCGCTCGAGCATGCCGGGCAACACCCGATGGGCCAGGCGCTGCGGGCCGACCAGGTGCAGATTCACCTGCTGCAGGTACTGCTCCGGGGTGAGTTCGTGGACCAGGCCGAACACCAGGTGCCCGGCGGCGGACACCACGATCTCGGTCGGGCCGAACTCGGCCTCGGCGCCGGTGACGAACTCGTCGACCGACGCGGTATCGGTGACATCGACCCGAAGTGCCTGCGCCGCACCGCCGTCGGCACGGATCTTCTCCGCCAGCAGTTGGCATTCGTCGAGGCGGCGGGCGCCGAGCACGACCGGGTGGCCGAGTTCGGCCAGGGCGATGGCGGTGGCGGCGCCGATTCCCGAGGAGGCGCCGGTGACGATGGCGGGGCGGCGTTCGGGCTGGGGTGCGAAGCGGGGCATCAGGCGTTCTCCGTGGTGATGGGCAGGGTGGCGAAGCCGCGCACATTGGTCGAATGCACGCGCACGATTCCGGATTCGTCGAGGGTGTAGTCGCGCACGCGGGACACGAACGCGCGCAGCGCGACGATCGCTTCCAGCCGGGCCAGGTGCGCGCCGAGGCAGAAGTGCACGCCCGCACCGAAACTGGAGATCGCGCCCTTCTCGGGGCGGTCGATCCGGAAGACGTCGCCGTCGGGGAAGACCTCGGAGTCCCGGTTGGCGGATCCCATGAGCAGCAGCACTTTCGAGCCGGCGGGGATGGTGCGGCCGTACATCTCGAGGTCGACCGCCGCGCTGCGGGCCACGATCTGGCTCGAGGTGTCGAAGCGCAGGGTTTCCTCCACCCAGTCCGGGACCAGGTCGGGGTCGGCGACGACCTTGGCGTACTCGCCGGGTGTGCGCCCGGCCCAGTACAGGGCGTTGCCGAGCAGTTTGGTGGTGGTCTCGTTCCCGGCGACGACCATCAGGAACATGAACCCGATGATCTCCTCGTCGGTCAGGCGATCACCCTCGATCTCCGCGTCCAGGAGGGCCGAGGTGAGGTCGTCGGTACGTTCGGCGCGGCGGGCGGTGACCATCTCGCTGTAGTAGACGATCAGCTGCAGCGAGGCGTCGATCGCGCTGTGCGGCACGTCCATGACGCCGTCGTCGCGATGCACGACCAGGTCCGCGAGCCGGCGGATCTCCGCGCGGTCCGAGACCGGCACGCCCATGAGTTCGGAGATGACGTCCATGGGGAGCTTGCCCGCGAAATCCTCGATCCAGTCGAAGGTTCCGCGTTCCAGGGCGGGTTCGAGGTGTTCGCGGGTCAGCTCCTCGATCCGCGCCTCCATCTCGGTGACCCGGCGCGGGGTGAAGCCCTTGAAGACCAGTCGCCGCATGCGCATGTGCCGGGGGTCGTCCATGGCCAGGAAGGACATCGTCCGGTGTGCGTGCGGGCCCCAGGCGGCGGGATCGAGGGAGACGCCCATCGCGCTCGAGAGCCGCACGTTGTCGCGGAATCCGGCGATGACGTCCGCGTGCCGCGACAGTGCCCAGAAGTCGAGGTCCGGGTTGTAGTACAGCGGCGCCTCGGTGCGCAGGCGCTCGTAGGTCGGGTACGGATCGTCGTGGAACCCGTAGTCGTAGGGGTCGAAAGTGAACGGCTCCAGTGAGGCCGAAGTCATCACGGGCACCTCGAATTCGCTAGTTCGTGCTTCCGGTTCCGGGGCTGCCCCGTCCGGACGGACTGAAGACTGGACATGTGTCTGGACAGTATCACCGACATAGGTCCATAACAATGGTCATCGGGCAGCCACCGCGCCCCGGGCCAGATCCACCATGTCGCGGGCGCGCACGAACTTCACGCGCGGACGCCCCGCGGCGGCACCGGCGGCCTTCTCGGCGGCGTCCACGGTCATCCAGCCCGCGCGATCCACATGATCCGGGCAGCGGCCGGTGAGCAACTCCTCGAACGAATCCCGTTCGCGCACCGGGCGATCCAGCTCCCCGGCCAGGAAGTCCGCGATCAGCTGGGTCACCGTCTCCTCGGCGTCGCCGCGGTTGGTACCGATCACCCCGCGCGGCCCGCGTTTGATCCAGCCCGCGGTGTAGACCCCGGGCACGGTCGCGCCCAGGGCGTCCACGACCCGGCCCAGCCGGTTGGGAATCACGGCGGCCCCCGGATCGAAGGGCACGTCGGGTACCGGGACCCCGCGATAGCCGACCGCGCGCACGATCAAGCGCGCGTCCAGGGTCTCGGTGGGCGGTGAATCGGCCGCGGCGCCGGTGCGCTCGACGCGAATACCGGTGGCGCACTGATCGCCCGCGACCTCGCGCGGAGTGGCCAGGAACCGGAAGACGATGCGTTTGTTCCCGCTCGTGCGCGGGCGGGCCGCGTACTCGGCGGCCAGGCTCAGTTTCAGGCGCAGTGCCGGATCGGTGTCGGGATCGGCGAGGGCGGCGGTGACCTCGGCGTCGATGTCGGCCGGATCGATGATCACGTCCACGCCCTCGAGGTGCCCCAGGGCCAGGAACTCGGGACCGGTGAACGCTGCGTGGACGAGCCCCCGCCTGCCCAGCAGCACAACCTCTCGAACGGCGCTGTGCCGCAACGCTTCCAGGGCGTGGTCGGCGATGTCGGTGCGCCCCAGCCGGTCCGGGTCGACCGTCAGCACGCGGGCCACGTCCAAGGCGACGTTGCCGTTGCCGACGACGACCGCGCGCTCACCCGCGAGGTCGAATACGCGGTCCGCGCGGTCCGGATGCCCGTTGTACCAGGCGACGAACTCGGTGGCGGAATGACTTCCGGGCAGATCCTCACCGGCGATGCCGAGCCGGCGATCGCCGGGGGCGCCGACCGCGTAGATCACCGCGTGGAAGTGCTCGAGCAGTTCGGCGTGGGTGATGTCGCGCCCGATGTCGACGTTGAGGTGCATGCGGACCGCGTCGCGTTTGAACGCGGCGTTGAATTGATCGATCACGCCGCGGGTTTCGGGATGGTCGGGCGCTACGCCGTAGCGCGCCAGCCCCCAGGGCGCGGGGGATTTGTCGAACAGGTCGACCTCGACCCGCCCGCGCCCGAGCAGCTGTTCGGCGGCGTAACAGGCCGCGGGTCCGGTGCCGACGATCGCGACCCGCAGGGGTGCGGCCTCGCGCGGCAGGCGCAGCGGAGTCGCGGCCGCGGTGATGTCGGTTTCGAGTGGATTGTGCGCGAAGTAGTCGGCATTGATCTCGGCATACCGGGACAGCGCGTCGGGGAGTTCGTCCGCGGCGAAGATCGCGTCCACCGGGCACGCTTCCACGCAGGCGCCGCAGTCGATGCACGTGTCGGGGTCGATGTGCAGCAGCTCGGCGGTGGCGAACGCGGCCTCGTCCGGGCGCGGTCGGATGCAGTCGACCGGGCATTCGACCACGCAACTGGCGTCGTTGCAGCATCGTTGGGTGATCACGTAGGCCATGGATGTCCTCACAGGTACGGAACCGAGGAAGCGATTCGGGGACGGGGCGCCGACGGCGGCCGAGTGCCGCGCGGGACATCTCGACTAACTCGGACAGCTATACGGACATATGTCCGGATACTATTTCCGACAGCGTTCCAACGCAAGGGTGGCCGGTCCGATCGCGGCGCAGAGCCGGGCGCGACGGTCCGCCGCCCCGCCTGTACAGCTGTCCATAGAACCGTCCATAATCGCTGTAGCGTCGACGAGGACCGGAGAGGAAGACATGAGAATCACCGCTGACATGATCGATCCGCAGCTACGCCGGACAGGGCTCGTGCTGCGCCGCTTCGGTTCCCGGATCGGCGATGCCCGGCTGCGCCGGGGCAGCCTCGCGCTGGGGCGGGTCACGGCGGTCGCGTATCGACGCAGGCCGCGCACCATGCGCGTGCGGGAGTTCCATATTCCGCGCGCCGACGGCTCACGGTTGCGCGTGATGGTCTACTCCCCGCTGACGCCGGCGCGCGACGCGACCGGGCTGCTGTGGTTCCACGGGGGCGGCTACGCCCTGGGCTCCCCCGAGCAAGACGCCGCGTTCTACCGCCGGATGATCACCGCCACCGGCTGCGTGATCGTGGCCCCCGCCTATCGCCTGAGCACCGCGCTCCCCTACCCCGCGGCATTGGACGACGCCTACGACGCCCTGATCTGGTTGCGCGACAACGCGGCTCGCCTCGGCGTCCGCGACGATCAGATCGCGGTGGGCGGGGAGAGCGCGGGCGGCGGCCTGACCGCCGCGCTGACCCTGCTCGCCCGCGACCGCGGCGAGGTGAACGTCGCGTTCCAGCTGCCGATCTACCCGATGCTCGACGACCGGGTGACGACCCCGTCTGCGGTGAACAACGACGCTCCCCTACTGGACAGCACGACACTGCGCTCGGCCTGGCGGCTGTACCTGGGCCGCGGGCACCTGCGCGACGACGTGCCGATCTACGCCGCGCCGGCCCGGGCCACCGATTTACGCGGTCTGCCACCGACTTTCACCTATGTCGGGGATCTGGAACCGTTTCTGGACGAGACCGCCGCCTACGTCAACAAGCTGCGGGACGCGGGCGTCCCCGTCGATTTCGAGATCTATCCGGGGTGCTGGCACGGGTTCGACCGGATCGTTCCCACCGCGGAGGTGAGCCGGCGCGCGTTGCGCTCGCGCGAGCGCTGGTTCCGGCACGCGGTGGCGTCGTACTTCGCACCCCAGCCGACACGGTCGACCGGGCTGGTCTGAGTGCCGGCGGGGTCCGGACGCTAGGTCGCGAAGTCGGGAACTCGGCGGTGGTGGAGCGCGTGGCTTGCGTCGAAGTCGAACGGCAGGTTGCCGAGGTCGTCGCCCGCGCGGTGGCGCTCGACCGCGTCGATGTTCGCGAAGAACTTGTCGAGGGTGCGCACCTGCCACTCCCCGGTCTCCCACGTCTGCCCCGTGACCATGATCGAGAACTCACAGTCGTCGAAGTACTCCGCGTCCGACGTGCATGCCTGGAAGGTCGTCATCGGCTCGATGTGGCCCTCGTCCGACGAATACGTGGACGGCGGATACACCCAGCACAGGACGTCCGGACCGGAGAAGTCGCTGCTGAAACACCATCCGCGTCGGAACAACCGCTCGGACAACGTCTCCGCGTCGAGGACGAACCCACGTTGACGGGCGTCGAAACCCTCGAACGAGGTGAAACCTCCGAGCAGGAACTCACGCACACTGTCGGTCGGGGCTGGGGAAACCGGTACCCCACACGGACCTTCCCACGCTGTCCATCGGGCCACGTCCCGCTCGAAAGCTTCGATGTCCCACAACCACTCGGGTGGCTCGAACGGCAGGACCTCCGCGGGAATCTCCCATCGCGGCAGATAGACGTCCCCGTGGAGGCTCTTGGCTTGACGGGTCTTTCGTCGAGCCTTTTTCTTGGCTGTCAGCTTACCCATCACGCGGTTCTATCAGCCACGATGCACACCTGCTGCTGAATGGCCGAGGTCGTCCGTTTCCGCACGATCGACCTCGGGGACGCGCCCGTGCCGCCGGCAGCGGAGCGCGTCCGCGATCCGCCGCGTCTATCCGCCGGCGGCCGAGATGATCAACTCGCTCACGGCGTCGGGTTCCGACACGCTCACCGCGTGCGACGCCACGATCTCGGTGGTCTTCGCGGACGCCCGTTCGGCCATGAACTGCTGAGCCTGGACGGGGATGTTCTTGTCGTTGGTGGTGAGCAGCGCGTAGGCGGGGATGGTCCGCCACGCGGCCGCTGCGGCGGGTTCCTGCAGGGCGGCCAGGGCGACGGGGCGCTGGGTTGCGGCCATCAGGGCGGCGGTCTCGGGTGCCACGTCGGCGGCGAACTGGGCGGGGAACTCGGCCTGGCGGATGTAGAGCTCGGTACCGGACTCGCCGTCGGGCAGCGGGTACCGGGCCGGGCTCGTGGTCGGGCCGAGCGTCGAGCCGGGGAACTTGTCGGTCAGCTCGAGCGCGCTCTCACCCTCGGCGGGGATGAACGCCGCGATGTAGACCAGCGCGGTGACGTTCGTCTTCCCGGCCGCGGCGACGGTGATGACACTGCCGCCGTAGGAGTGCCCGGCCAGCACCACCGGACCCTCGATCGAGTCCAGGACCGAGCCGACGTACGCGGCGTCGGAACTCAGCCCGCGCAGCGGATTGGCCGCGGCGACAACGGAATATCCCCGCTCACGCAGGTTCGCCACCACACCGTTCCAGCTGGAGGAATCGGCGAACGCCCCGTGCACGAGCACGATGGTCGGATTGTTTTCGGAGCTCACGGCTACCTTCCCTTTGGGGTGTCGTGCGGATCAGGACTCGTGCAGCGCGGCCCGCAGCACCGAGACCGCCTGTGCCACAGCGGCCTTCGCGGCGTGGGTGTCGTGCATCGAATTCACCATGACGAAGTCGTGGATGATGCCGCCGTAGCGCACCTGCGTCACCGGCACACCGGCGGCGCGCAGCTTGGCGGCGTACGCCTCGCCCTCGTCGCGCAGCACGTCGGCTTCACCGGTGATCACCAGGGCGGGCGGCAGACCCGCCAGCTGCTCGGTGGTGGCCCGCAGCGGCGACGCGGTGATCTCGGCGCGCTCGTCCGCGCTGGTGGTGTACTGGTCCCAGAACCACTGCATGCCTTCGCGAGTCAGGAAGTATCCCTCGGCGAACTGCCGGTAGGACTCGGTGTCGAAGTTCGCGTCGGTGACCGGATAGAACAGCACCTGCTGCACGAACGACAGGTCGCCGCGCTCCTTGGCCATGAGGGTCAGCGCGATGGCCATGTTGCCGCCGACCGAATCGCCCGCGATCGCGATCCGCGCGGGATCCAGGCCCTTGGTCGCGCCCTCGGTCGAAACCCACTGCGCGACACGGTAGGACTGTTCGTTGGCGACCGGGTAGCGCACCTCCGGGGAGCGGTCGTACTCCGGGAACACCACGGCCGCGTGGGCGCCGACGGCCAGATCCCGCACGAGGCGGTCGTGGGTGTGCGCGTCGCCGAACACCCAACCGGCGCCGTGCGTGTAGACGATGACGGGCAGCGTCTCGTCCGTGCCGCGTGGTTTGACGATCCGAGCCCGCACCGCACCGGTCGGACCGCCCTCGACGGTGATCCACTCCTCGTCGATGTCCGGCTTGTCGATCGGCGAATCCTGCACCGAGTCGACGGCCTTGCGGCCCTCCTCGGGAGGCAGCTGATAGAGGAAGGGCGGCTGCGAGGTCGCGTCCACGAATTCCTGCGCCGCCTGCTCGAGCGCGATTCCGAGCGGATTGCCTGCCATCTGAATTCCTCCGAAGCTGTTGTGCGGATGAAGAACGCCCCATCCAGCTTCCTCCGGGCAAACGGTTTCGCACCCCTCTCCAGCGGCCGTGAAAACCTCCGATCAGGACACGGCGGCCGGGAACTCCTCGGCCGGGTGCGGCGCGGCGACGGCCCCGGTGGACCGGAATCGCTGCTGGTACTTGCGCGGTGAGATCCCCAATCGCGCGACGAACGCGCGCCGCAGCGCCTCGGCGCTGCCGTATCCCGCCTCCATCGCGGCCTCGGTGACGCTGTGCCCGGCGTGCAGCATGTCCCGGGCGACGCCGAAGCGGATGAACGCGAGATATTCGGCGGGTGTGCGTTCGAGTTCGGAGCGGAAGAGCCGGGCCAGATGCCGCACGCTGACGCAGGCGTGATCGGCCAGGGTCTGCACGGTGTGCGGGAACGCGGGGTCCGCACAGATCAGATCGACGACCTTGCGCACGAGCGGACTACGGGGCGCGGGCCCGGTCAGCGAGGCGGAGAACTGCGACTGCCCACCCGAGCGCTGCATGTAGACCACCAGCAGTTGCGCCACCCGGCGCGCGGTGTCGGCTCCGAAGTCCTCCTCCACCAGCGCCAGCGCGAGATCGACGCCCGCCGCGACACCCGCTGAGCTGTACAGGTTTCCGTCGCGTACGAAGATCGCGTCCGGTTCGACCGTCACCGCCGGATACCGTCGCGCGAGCCCGGCGGCGAACTTCCAGTGCGTGGTCGCACGCCGCCCGTCCAGCAGGCCCAGTTCGGCCAGGATCGCCGCGCCGCTGCAGATCGAGGCGAGCCGGCGGGTGTTCCAGGACAGCTGCCGCGCCGCGGCGAGCACCTCCGGCGTGGCGAAGGTGGAGGGCGGCAGTTCGCTGCCCGGGATGATGACCGTATCGAACCGTCCGGCGTCCGCCGCCTTGCAGCTCACCTCCATCCGCGCGCCGATGGAGGTCTGCACGCTGTTCCCGTCCGCGGAGACGAGCACCACGTCGTAACCGGATACGGCCTGGTTCGCTTCCACGAAAACCTCGGCGGGCCCGGCGAAGTCCAGCATCTTGACGCCGTCGAACAGCAGGATGCCGACGCGGCGGCGAGTCTGGTCGGTGCTGTTGGTGGCCATGTCATCCATTGTTCTGGAGGCGCGGCTCCAGAACAAGCGGTGTGGTTCAGCGCACGCCGGTTGGTACGGTGACCGCTATGGGACGGCCACGACAGTTCGACGAATCGGAGCTGCTGGACGCCGCCACGGAGCTGTTCTGGACACGCGGTTTCGACGGCACGTCGGTGCAGGACGTCTCCCGCGCGAGCGGCGTCGGCAACGGCAGCATCTACTCGGCCTACGGCACCAAGCGCGGCCTGTTCCTGGCCGCCTTCGACCGCTACTGCGATCAGCGGGCAGCGTTCGTCCGCGATGTCGTGTCCCGCGCACCCGGCTCGGCGCGCGACGCGGTGCGAGCGCTTTTCGAGGCGGTCATCGCCGACTGCGCCGCACACCCCGACCAGCGCGGGTGCCTGATGATTAACAGCGTGGCCGAACTCGCCACCCGCGTCCCCGAGATTCGCCCGATCGGGGCGCGCACCATCGCGGCCATGGAACAGGGTGTCGCCGAACGTCTGCGCCGCACAGACCATTTCGGCGATGACGCGGCCGGCGCTTCCGCACACGGGGCCACCATCGTCGTGGTCGCCCAGGGCCTCATCCAGCTGAGCCGCCTGGGCGCACCGGGGCCACGGCTGCACGAGGTGGCCCGGGCTTCATGGCAGTCCCTGCCCGCCTCCTGGGCCGACGCGTAACCCGCCGCGATCGCGTCGCGACGTTGCCGCACAGGTGAGTTCGGACCCCACCCCGCCGGTCGGGGTCAGTGGCCGTGGGCTCCCACGATGCGGTGGATGACCGCGGTGCTCAAGCGAGCGGGTTCCGCTTCGGGGACCCAGTGGCCGACACCGGGAAGTTCCACGAACTCGTAGGGCCCGGTGACGTGGGCGGCGCAGGCGTGGGCGGCTGCCGGCGACACCGCCATGTCGTGGGTGCCCCACACGTAGGTGGTGGGCACGTGCACCGGAGGCACGTCGCTCCAGTCGGTGTCGCGGGCACGGTACCAGTTCAGGGCGGCCCCCATCGCGCCCGGTTCCGAGAGCAGCCGAATGTGTGCGTCGGCGATGTCGGGGGCGACGGCCTCGCCGTAGCCCAGGCGCAGGGCGGCGCCGTCGTCCATCAGGAGCGCGTCGGCGGTGCCGTCACGTTCCAGGAGACCGAAATACGCTGACATCTCCCGCTGTTCGGGATCGATGCGGATCGCGTGATCGAAGGCCGCGGGGTGCGGGACCGACACCGCTGTCAGGGACCTCACGCGATCGGGGTGCCGGGCGGCGACCGCCCAGGCCACGATCGCGCCCCAGTCGTGGCCGACCAGATGGACGGTGTCGAGTTCGAGTGCGTCGCACAGGGACACGACGTCCGCGACCAGTTCGCTCAGGCGGTACGCCTCGACCGTGTCGTGTCTGGCGCCGGCGGAATAGCCGCGCTGATTCGGCGCGTAACTGGTGATCCCGAACGCGCTCAGGTGCTCGGCCACCGCGCGCCAGGAGGCCGCGCTCTGCGGAAACCCGTGCAGCAGCACGGCCGAGTTGCGCTGGGCCGTGGAGACGGGGCCTGCGCGGTGAACCTCGAAGTTCGAGCCGCCAACCGGGACGAGCAGTGTCGGTGTCGCGGTGGTCATTTCGCCGGGAAGGCGTTCTGCAGGCCGCCGACCTCGGTGATCTTCCAGTCCGCGTTGCGGTCGATCGTCAGCGAGTAGGTGACCGTGGTGGTCGCGCCGTCGGGGGTCTGGGCGCTGGTCGAGCTCACCTCGAGGTAGGCGTTGACCTTGTAGATGCCGCCCGCCTCGGAGATGACAGCGGCCGAGAGCGGGGTGGCCTTGGAGGTCCACTGCAGCGGCAGCAGAATCTGTTCCAGTTGCGGGGCGGTGGCTTCGAACTTCGCGGCCAGCTGCGGGGTCGTGTCCGCCTGCAGGCGCGTGAGCCAGGCCTTGGTGTCACGGAAGTCGATGGTCGAGGCTCCCACCGCGTAGTCCGTCGCGACCTGCTGGGCGCGGCGGTCGTCGGCGGCCTTGGCGTCGCGGTCGGCCAGTTCGGATCGCGCGGAGTTGTAGAGCGCCCCGAGCACGATGATCACCACCAGCGGCAGTACGAGGACCAGCGCTTTCCGTAACGTGGCCAGCGAGATGGAGATCGAGCGCGGGCCGTCGTCCGGGGCGGGCGCGGACGCCGATCGGGCCGGGGTGGTACGCGTCGGCGCGGCCTTCGCCAGCACCGGCGGGGTCGCGGCGCTGTCCGCCACCGGCACCGTTCCCGCAGCGGGGGCCGGATCCGTCTTGCCCGCAGCGGCTTCCGAAGCGGTTCCCACCCCCGCCTCCGCCGGGCCGGACTCCGGCGTCGAAGGTCCCGGGCCGGCCTCGGTATCCGTGGGCGTCGCGGCGTCCGAATCGGTGGGTGTTGTCATCGCTGTGGTCCTCTCACCGGAAAGTGCTGTGTCCGAGTGGGTTACTTGACGCCGAGCCGGAAGTGCAGGGTGCCGTCGGCATCGACGCCCTGCAGCGCCTGCCCGAGCAGCGCGCCGATATCCAGGGGCGGCGCCCGGTTCACCGCGTCGGCGACCACCGGCTGCAGCATCGGGCCCAGGCGCGCGGCGTCGGGCCCGATGCGGGCGAGCACCTCGGTCAGCTCCCGCAGGAACGGCACCAGGCCGCCGTCGGTGAAATACGCCGTGACCGGACGGCTCTCGGCCAGCGCCGAACCCGACTCCACGATCTTGTTCAGGGTGGTGCCGAACGCGCCGAACTCCGGTCCCGCGGTGGCGAGCGAGGGCCCCAGCCAGTCGATGTCGCCACCGAGGGTCTGGATGTCCTCGAACAGTTGGCGCACCGGCGCCGTCCGGCTCAGCAGCGCCGCGGCCAACAGGGACGTCGACCGCTGCAGGGTCTGCACGGAAGACTCGGTGCCGGTGAACGCGGTGTCGAACGTACCGACCAGATTCGAGATGACCGCCGGATCGAACTGCGCGAGCAGGCGCACCAGCTTCGCCGAGAGCGCGGTGATGGTCATCGGCATGCGGACGCGATCGGCCGGAATACGTTGCCCGTCCTGCAGATACGGCGCGTCGGTGGTGGCCGGCGCGAACTGCACGTACGGTTCGCCGAGCGCGGAGAGCTGCTCGATCCGCACCGTGCTCGACAGCGGGATCCGGTAGCGGTCCTCGATACGCAGGCGCACGAGCACTCCGGCGGCGTCCTTGCTGACCGATTCCGTGCGCCCGACCTGCACCCCGGCCAGCAGGATCGGCGCGTTCGGCCCGAGTCCGCCCGAATCGTCGAGCAGCAGTTCGGCGTCGAAGTAGCCGCGCCGCGGATCGATGTGCAGCACGCCGAAGGCCATGTAGGCCACCCCGGCGATCAGCACGGCGACGATCGCCGACAACGACACTGCCGCACGAACATTCATCGCACCGCTCCGATCATCCGCAGGGTGTCCAGGATTCGAGCGGTCTGCTCCTCGGGTGACACCGCTCCGACCGCAGGGGTGGTGTTCACGCCCACGATGTTCACCTTCGGGCCGCGCTCGGTGAACGGAATGATCTTGTTCTGAATGAGGTCGACGAGCTTCTTCACCGTGGAAGGCGAATCGGTGTCCAGCGGATGGGCACCGAAGAGCATGGGCACGATCGCGCGCGCGGTGCCGTCCAGCGATTGCACCATCGGCGCGAGCCAGGTCAGGCTCGGCGCGACCGGTCCCAGCGCGGTGAGCACGAAAATGATCCCGATCTCGGCGTTGATGGTGTCCACGGTGTGCTGCACCCCGTAGGGGGTCAGCAGGACGTCGAACATCGGCAGGTTCTGCACGAGCCCCTGATCACCGGTGGCGGCGAGCCCGTCCAGGAGCACGTCGACCGAGTTCAGGTTCTCCCCCAGACCGGTCAGATCCGCGCCGAGCAGTCCCGCCAATCGCGCGGTGTCCGAGGGGTTCTCGGGCATGACGCCGTTCATGGTGGTGACGATGGTCTGAATGTCGGTCACCGCGCCGCTGCCGACGAAGGCGGACAGCCCGGCGAAGATGTCCTCGATGGGCAGCGCCGCGACGGTCTGGGCGAGGGGAATCGTGGCCCCGGGCTCGAGCACCGCGCCCGCCGCGTCGGCGGGCACGCTGAGCGCGATGTGCACATCGCCCAGCGGAGTCTCTTGGCGCAGTGCGGCTTTCGTGTCGGCGGGCAGGCGCACCGAGGTGCGCAGCTCGATCTCGGCGACCACGTATCCCCGCCGGCCGGTCTCGGTGGACGCGGCCGGATCCGGATCGACGAGCGTGAGTCCGGTCAGCTCGCCGACCCGCACCCCGTCGGCGAACACCTTGGCCCCCGGCGGCAGGTTGAGCACATCGGCGAACTCGATCCGCAGGGCGTAGGTCGGGCCGTCGACGCCCGCACCGGGAACGGTGATTTCCGAAGGCCGCCAGCCACATCCGGTGAGCACCACGGCCAGGATCGAGATCAGCGCCGCGCCGATACGGTGGCGGGTCACGGTACCCCGGGTCATCGCGCGCTCACCGCGCTCAGCAGGGCGGGCAGCATCGGCACCGTGATGTCTCCGTTCGAGCTCGCTTGGCACTGCTGCCCGGTGATCGCCTGCACCGCGGCGCACACCGCGGCCGAATCCGACTGACCGAGAGCGATATTCGGTGGTGCGTAACCGATACGCGGCTGCCCGGTCGCAGGGTCGGCGGCCGTGGCGAAACCCCCGGCGATGGCCGGAACCATCGCGATGAGATCGCGCAGCGAACCGACGCCCGCGGAGATCAGGCCCGCCAGGTTCTGCACCGAATCCAGGGCGCGCAGCGTGGGCGAGCCGAACATCACGATGACGTCGTTGATCTGGGGCAGCGTCTTGCTCAGCGCCTCGACCAGATCGATGATTGGCGGGAACGCGATGACGTTGATGTCGTTGAAGGTCTGCGGCAGACCGGTGATCGTCTCGCGCACCTGGGACCAGCCCCCGCGTGCCCGATGGGTGAGTTCGGCCAGCGCGTCCAGCAGTGCGCCGATGTGCCCGATGGCGGCATCCGGCGCGGCCAGCGCGACGCCCAGTTGCCGGATGATCGCGTTGAGTTGATCGCCGGTTCCGTCGGTGGCCCGGTCGAGCGCGCTCAACCCCGCCCCCAGCGCGTCCCGTTCGGCGGGATCGCCGGCGCCCTCGAGTTCGTCGGCCAGGTTGGCCAGCGCGTCGAAGGTCTCGGACATGCTTTTCGGCGTCAGTGTTCTGGTGATGCAGTGCCCCGGGTTCCAGCCCTCGCCCGTCGGCTCGTCACCGACCAGGGTGAGGGTGCGGTCCGCGAGCAGGGTGTCGCTCACGGTGACCGCGCCGACGTCCACCGGCAGGGTGCGGTCGGCGCGGACGGTGAATCGCACCCGCGCCACGGCGCCCTCGAGGTCGATGCCCGTCACCTCGCCGACGCGCACGCCGAGCACGGTGACCGCGCTGCCCTCGTACAGTCCGATGCTGTCGGGCATATCGGCGCAATAGGAACGGGTCGGCGGGGACTGCCGCCCGGCGGTCAGGGCGATCGTGCCCGCGGCGATCACGACGAGCACGACCGCGGCGGACATCACCGCGCGGGAGCCGAGAATCTTGTGCAGCATCAACACGCCCCTCCCGGGATCGGGACGCAGACGCCCCGCAGAGTCGTCGCGGAGTGATCGACGGTGATTCCGTCACCGGTGGGCATGAGCGGTAACAGCTTGTCGCCCATCGCTTTCAACGATTCGACCAGCTCCCCCAGCCGGGTGACGAGCTGTTCCAGCGGCGGGATCGCGTCGGCGAGCGGTTGGGCGCGCTCCTTCAATCCCCGGTCCCAGGCGGTGCCGAGCGGCGCGAGATCCAGCAGCACCGCCGCCAGATCGTTGAGCGCGTTGGCGACCTGGGTTTTGTTGTTCTGGATGATGTTCACCATCGTGCCCAGGGTGACGATCAGCCGCGCCAGCACATCGGAGTTCTGGCGCATGGCCGTGAGGTATTCGTCGGCGAAGGTCAGGGTGCGCGAGATGTCGCTATTCTGTCGGTCGAGGAGGCCGACCAGATCCTGTGCGGCCTGCACCACCGAGCGCACCGCCTCCGGGCTCTTGTCCAGTGAGGCCGAGAGCTGCGCCAGATTCTGGCGCAGCACCGTGCCGTCGACCTCGCGCACCGGGCGCACCGCGTCCTGGAACGCCGCGGTGAGGTTGTAGGGGATGCCGACCCGCTCGCGCGGGATGACCCCGGAACCGAGGGATTCGGTTCCGGCGGGCTCGACGGCGAGGTAGTAGCCGCCCACGACGGTGAGCATGCGGATATCCAGCACGCTCTGATCGCCGATGAAAGCCTCACTGCGCGCGGTGAATTCCATGGCGACGCGATCGGTGAGCAGGGTCAGCGAGGTCACCTTCCCCACCGGGATGCCCGCGATGCGCACGTCATCGCCGACGCGGATCGTTCCGGCCTGGGTGAGTTCGGCGCGGTACGTGCGCTCGGGGGTCGTGCCGGTGAGGTAGACGACGCCGATGGCGGCCACCAGCACGACCACCGCGCACAGTCCGCCGATTCCCCAGCGCAGGTCGGTGTTTCGCGGTTCGCCGCCGGTGCGGGCGCGACGTTTCAGGAATTGCACAGCACGATCCTCTGGCCGGCGATCAGGACTCGGAGCGGCTCGGGCGCCACGGCGTCACCGTGCGAGCACGCCGGTTGCGCGCCCGGCCCGGTCGCGGGCAGCGCGGCGGTGACGGACTGGATCAGCCCGGGCATCCGCTCGAACACCGCGACCGCGTCGTACGGGTCGGGGAAAGCCTGTTTGAGCAGGGCGTCCAGATCCCGGTCCTGGGCTCCGGTGAGCCCGAGGACGGTCAGCATGCTGCGCAGCGGTTGCAGTACGGGGGGAATCTGATTCGAGAAGTCCACCAGCCCGGGAAGTTTCTCGGCGATGACGACGAACAGGTCGGTGAGGCTGCTCAGCAGTTTGACCGCGTTGCCGGAGTCCCCGCCGATGTGCTCGGAGACGCGGGACAGGTTGGCCACCAGCGTGCTCAGGATCGTCTGCCGATCCGAGGCGTACCGACTGAGCTTGTCGATCGCGCCCAGCGCGGGACCCAGTCCTGTGCCGTTGCCCTCGACTACCGCCAGCAGGCTGGTGGTGAACTGGTTCAGATCCGCCGGTGAGAGTTCGCGCAGCACCGGCTGCAGGCCGTTGAACAGGGTGGTGATGTCGAAGGCCGAGATGGTCTCGTCGACACCGAAAGTGGTTGCCGTGCCGCGTCGTTCGCCGGGTTGCTCGGGCTGGTCGATCTCGAGGTACCGGAAGCCGGTGAGGTTCTGATAGCGGACCGCGACCTTGGTGTTGGTGAACAGCGGACGATCCGCGACGACGGTGAACCGCACCCGAGCCAGCGCCCCGGCCAGATCCACGCCGACCACCTTGCCGACCTGCACTCCATACAGGCGCACGTCGTCGCCGGGCCGCAGCCCGTTCGCATCGGTGAACATGGCTGTGTGCGTGTCTGTTTCGCCGTCGACCGGCCGGGTGATCAGACTGAATACCCCCGCCATGACGAGGACCATCGCCGCGACCACGAGCAGGACGCGCACGAACAGCGCGCGGGTACTCACGGCTGTCCCCCGTTCAGGCCCGGCAGCCCCGTGGCCGCCAGCGGCGCGGCCAGTCCGGGCACGAGGTCGAGGTCGACCCGCACGTCCAGCACCGGTCCCT
The DNA here is from genome assembly GCF_053645575.1 of Nocardia sp. NPDC055321. Taxonomy (NCBI): domain Bacteria; kingdom Bacillati; phylum Actinomycetota; class Actinomycetes; order Mycobacteriales; family Nocardiaceae; genus Nocardia; species Nocardia sp. NPDC055321. The sequence goes on along the minus strand of NZ_JBSHMS010000027.1, from coordinate 19,211 downwards.
CCGGCCCGGGCCGGAAGGCGCGCGCGAGGCGCTCCACCAGCTCGCCGGACTGCGCCGCGGCGCCCTGGGGATCGGGTACCGAGCCGGCGACGCGGTCCAGGACCATCGTCAGTACGGGCAGCAATCCGCTGAAATACGGTCGGGCCGTACCGAACAGCGCGGTCACCGCGGGCAGCAGTTCGTTCTGCACGCTCGGCCACATGTAGGCGAACTTGGCGATGTGCTCCTCCTCGCGCAGGTAGCCGTTGTCGTAGCTGGCGTGCAGCACGGTCAGACCGCCGGTGATCATGGGCGGCACCCCGGCCAGGGCGGCGCCGTAGCGTTCGAACAGTTCCGCGGACGGACGCTGGGCGGTCTCGACATACGAACGCGCGGTGGTGCCGATCGCCTGCAGCAGCGGGGTGAACGCGCCCAGATCGCGCGCGAACTTGTGCAGCAGTTCGGTGAGCTGCGGGGTCAGCACCTGCTGGGTCAGATCGCCCGTGGAGTTCAACAGCGCCGCCAGGGTCGCGTCGCGTAGACGGTCCGCGCCCGCCCCGGTCAGATCGACGATCGAACCGTCCTCGAGCACGGTTCCGGCGCCCTCGGGGTGCAATTCCAGCGTGCTGATGCCGAACAGATTGCCCGGCACGTAGTCGACCGACATCGCATCGGTGAGCCCGAACAGCTGAGATCGCTTCAGGTTCAATTCGATTCGGCGCTGACCCTGGCGGGCGAACTCGATCGTGGTGACCGAGCCGACCCGCACGCCGTCGAGCCGGACGTCGGTGCCGGGGCCGATGCCCTCACCGACGTAGCCGACCATCAGCGCGATGTCGATGCCGTCGGCCGGCGCGGATTCCGGTGTCGCCCACCAGCTCGCGCCCGCGACCAGCGCGATGGCGACCGCGCACACGCCCAGGATGCGGGCGCGCCGAGGTCCGACTTCGGTTCCGGGAAGGGTGTATTCGGGCATGGGCTCACCCCGTGAATGTGATGGGGGACTGGAAGCCCCACAGCAGGATCGTGGCGACCATGTCCAGGGCGATGATCGAGACCAGGCTCGCGCGGATGGCGCGCCCGGATCCGATGCCGACGCCCTCGGGACCACCGGTCGCGAAAAAGCCTTGGTAGCAATGGATCAGTACGACGGCGACCGCGAAGATCATGACCTTCACCGTCGCGGCGAACACGTCCCAGGTCAGTACGAACTGGTCGAAGTAGTGGTCGTAGGTGCCCGACGGCGTGCCGTGCACGACGGTGACGATCACCTCGCAGGAGAAGTAGCTCAGGATCAGCGCGACGACGAAAGCCGGTGCCACCGCGATGATTCCGGCGATCACGCGGGTGGTGACCACGAACGGCACCGACCGGATGCCGAGCGATTCGAGGGCGTCGATCTCCTCGGAGATGCGCATCGAGCCGATCTCGGCGGTCATCCGGCAGCCCGCCTGGGCGGCGAAGCCGACGCCCGCGGCGATGGGCGCCAGTTCGCGGGTGACGCCGAAGGCGGAGATGAGACCGCTGAGCTGCCCCAGCGACAGCAGGTTGAGCGCGCTGTAGGCCTCGATACCGATCGAGGCGCCCATCGCCGCGCCCATGAGCAGCATCAGCGGCACGACGCCGCCGCCGATGATGATCGAGCCCCGGCCCCAGGTCATGTCGGTGATGACCGAGATCGTCTGGCGCCGATAGTGCATCAGCGTGTACGGCACCGAGGACAGCACCTGCCAGCAGAATCCGAGGACGAAGCCCAGTGCGTCGATCGGGCGCATGGGTTGCAGGCGGCGTTCGAAGCGGATGGCCCAGCGCAGTCCGGCGGGCCGGTACGGCGCGGCCATCACGCCATCCTCACGGGCAGGAACATCGTAACCACCTGGGTGATAGCGGTATTGAGCACCACGACCGCGGCCACCGACATCACGACCGCGGCGTTGACGCCGTCTGCGACCCCGCGCGGTCCGCCCTTGGCCTCGAGGCCGCGCTGGCAGGCGACGATCACCACCAGAAATCCGAACAGGGTGGCCTTGACGAGCGAGACCCACACGTCGATCGGGGTGGTGAAGGACCCGAACGACTGCCAGTAGCTGCCCGGGGTCACCTCGAGCGCGGTGACCGCCACCGCGAAACCCGAAGCGATGCCGACGAATACGATGAGAATGTTGAGCAGCGGCGCCACCAGCATCATGGCCGCGATGCGCGGCACGACCAGCCGCTGCACCGGATCCACGCCCATCACGCGCATGGCGTCGATCTCCTCGCGCACGGTGCGCGCGCCCAGATCGGCGGCGATGGCCGCGGCGCCGGCGCCACCGAGCAACATCGCCGTCGCCATGGGCGCACCCTGTTTGATCACCCCGAGTCCGCCGGCCGCGCCGATCATCGAGTCGGCGCCGAGCTGGGTGACGATATTGCCGACCTGGGCCGACACGATGACCCCGAACGGGATGGCCATCAGGATGCTCGGGATCGCGGTGACCCGGATGAGAAACCAGGCCTGCACCAGGGTTTCGCGGACCTGGAATCGGCCGTGTGCGAGGTCGGAGGCTCCGATCGCAACCGCGTGCGCGCCCATGCGGAGTGCGCGTCCGAGGGTGGCGATGCTCGAGAGCACGGTGTCGGCGAAATTCCGCCGCAGTACCTCCGCCGGTTTCGGCGGGCCGGCGGGCATATCGCCGGATTCGGTTTCGAGCACGGTCCGGAGCCGGGAATTGGCGTCATTGCTCTGTGTCATGGATTCCGGCGTCGCTGTTCTACTTCGAGGTTCACACGGGGCGAATTCGGATTCTCACCGGCCGCCTCGCCGAACCACGTGGACGAGGAAACGAACTTCGCGCGGGCGGCGTTCGCGGGCTACGCCGTGACGCTACCATATGAGTTGGACCACATTCCAGACATCATTCCAGATTAGTGAGCAGTTTTCCGCCGGGGAACCGAACCCGCGATCAACCCGCACGAACCGAACCGCGGAACGTACGTAATATGTTGCGCAACAACCGATATGAGTGCTATCAGCGCTCGAGCGGAACTCAGTACGCGATGAACAGGATCTCGTCGCGTGAGTAGTCGTGGGTGGGATGCGCCTCGGCCAGGTGCTTACGGGTCTTGGTCACGAGATCTTCCTCGTCGACGCCCCGGATGTACTCGCCACAGGGGCAGTTGAGCCGTGTCTTCATCGAATTCCCTTCCATCGCACAATGAGAGAGGCCGCGGCGGCGGTTCGCCGACTTACCCTCCGACACCAAAGCATAGCGGTGTCCAGACATATGTCCATAAGAATGGTTCGAGATGTCCCACGAGGATTCGCGACTACCGCGACCGGCCATTCATTCGACATGAGAAATAGTGAACGGCGTTTATTTCGATGATCGCCTGGATGCGGACATCGGACCGTGTCGCCGGCCGAAGCCGATCATCCACGCCCCCGCGCATAGATCGTCACAGTGACGGTTCATCCTGCGACACCCATCCCGGGTCGAACACCGTGTCCCGGATACACCGAGTGCCGCAACAGCCCGAATACTGTTGCGGCACTCGCGGTGTGAACGAACGGACTACAGGTCCGCCGTCATCGGGTTGCCCGGGGCGACTCCGGCGCAATTCGATCCGGCGGGCAGACCGGCGAATCGCGCGTCGATCCAGGCCATGGCCCCCGTCGTCCACACGGCCAGGGTGGGGATATGGCTGAGATCGGCGTACTCGTGGTACTCCACGACGGTGTTCCCGGTGGCGCAGTACTGGCGAACCAGGCCGCGGACATCGCCGGCGACCATGACACCGTCACCCCGTCCGACCGTCGGATTGTTGCCGGGCGTGCCCTCGATGTCGCCGCCGGCACCCTGGGCGATGTACAGCGGAATGGTCGGCGTCGCCGCGGATCCGAGGTTGACCTTGTCGACGGTGTCGACCAGGACCTGCACGCTGTTGGGATCCGCGTACTCGGGCTTGACCATCTGCGCCCAGGTCAGGCCCGGGTACTGGAACAGCACGTTGGCGATGGACGCGTCGTGCATGGCCGCGACGACCTGGCGGCCGCGATCGTTCAGGTACGGCGCGAGATCGATGTCGTAGGAACGCCCGATGCCGATGATCGCCATACCGGCCACGCCGGCCCAGCCCAGACTGCCGCCGACGTACCGCAGGTTGTGCGCCGGATTGACCAGCAGCCCGCCCTGGGTGGCGCCGACGAGCTTGTCGTTGACGTCCGGTGCGTACTCGGGGGCGAGCGCGGCGGCCCAGTTGGTGGCGATCGCACCGCCGGAGTAGCCGACGAGTCCGACGCGGGTCTCGGCGTTGAGCCCGGTCTCGAGCGAGCGGGTCGCGGCGCGAATCGAATCCAGGGTGGTCATGCCGTATTCGGGCCCGGCCGCGAAGTCGGCCGAGGGGCCCTCGGTGTCGGCGACGATCGCGACGTAGCCGCGCGCGAGGATGTCCGCGAGCAGGATGCTCTCGGACCCCAGCACCATGTTGCCCAGGCTCAGATCACCGGCGATCGACCGCGACGGGCCGTGTTCGGGGCTTAGCGAATCGTAGAACGACTGGTAGGCAACGGCTTTGGCAGGATCGACACCGCCGGGCGGCAACAGCACCGAGGTGACGTTGGCGATGGGCCGGAGCATGGCGTCGGTGGTGCGGTACAGCAGCTGGATCGCGGTGATCGGGGTGGGGATGGCCGCGATGTGATAGCTCAGGGTCCGGGTCGCCAGCACGGTGCCCGGGGCGAGATCGCCCAGGGGCGTGGCGCCGCGGTAGGTGTAGAACGAATCGACGGCCGCGTGCGCCGGGGGCGCGGGCACCGTCGTGGACGCGAAGGCGACCGACAGCGCCGCGATCGCCGACAGCATCGGGGCGATCGTACGTGCTCTTCTCAACTTTTTCCCCTCGAAAGGCACTGCGCCGGGCCATGATCCGACAGGATCGAGCGACCGGTGACGAGCCGGTCGCGGCGGCGAGTGTTCCTGCCCACAACCGGACGGGCATGTCCGGTTACCGGACAGTAGTGTGTCCGCCCTCACCGCCTCGCGTCAAGAGCGAAATCGCGGGGAAAATGAAAATCTGCCGTTTCGACTACGCGCGCGCCACTGCAGGTCAGTGCCGCAGCGAGCGCAACAGCAGCTGCCAGGATTTGCCGGCGATCGACTCCCGCTGATCCTCGGGCGTCCGGTTCAGCAGCGCCCCGAGCATGCCGACCGCGAGAAAGATCTCCTCCGCGGTCGCGTCGGCGCGGATGCTGCCGCGCCGGGTCTCGTCGGCGAGCTTGTCACCCAGCAGGCCGTAGAGCCGCGCGATCGACTCGGCCAGTCGCGAATCGTTGAGATCGGCCCCGGCGAGCGAGTCGAAAAGCGGTGTGACCGCGGTCATTTGCTCGAAGATCTGGTCCAGGAGCTCGTCGAGCGTGGCATCCACGTCGGCGGCGATCGCCTCGAGTTGCTCGATGTTCTCCCGAAAGACCGCCAGGATGATCGCCTCGCGATTGGGGAAGTGCCGGTACAGACTGCCCTGCCCCACGCCCGCGGCCCGCGCGATCAGACTGAGCGGCACGTTCAGCCCGTGCGCGGCGAAGGCGCCGCGTGCGGCCTCCAACAGCGCGGCGCGGTTCTCCGCGGCGGCGGCCGGACCCTTGTTGACACGTCTAGGCGAACTCACGCCCTTGACGTTATCGGGTGGCGATCCGGCCCGAACATCGGTCCCACTCACCGGGAACGGCGGGTGCGCGAACTCGTTCGCTGATCGATTGCGGTCATTCCGTTCTCGTTACCCACCGGCGGTGCGGGCGGTCAGGAAGTCGTCGACCAACCGGACGCAGTCGGCTTCGGTCGCTTCGCCGCCGATGAGCCGCTGGAAGACGATCGGCCCGACCAGCTGGGCCAGGGCCAGCGACCGGTCCTCGTCGCGAACCAGCTCGCGTGCCTCCGGACAGTCGAGCACCTCGTCGAAGGAGCGTCGGAACTGCTCGATGATCCGCTCCCGCAGCGAGGTGAAAGCCGGGGCCGCACCGTAATCTGCGTGATCGGCGGTGGCGAGCCACGCCAGAGTCGTGAGCTGGATGGGTACGTCGTTGATGACCGCGGCCTGGCGGGTGATCAAGTCGACGAGGCGAGTGCGCAGGGTTCCGTCGTCGCGGGCGCGGATCACCGGCGGCATCAGTTCCCGCAGGGCGGTGGCGCGCAGGTGGGCGGCACTGTCGAAATGCCGGTACAGCGTCGTGCGCGCGACCTTCGAGATCCGGGTCACCGCTTCGATCGTCACCGCCTCGATGCCGCCGGTGCTCAGCAGCGTGGTGGCCGCCCGCAGCAGGAGGGCACGTGATCGCGCTTTCCGCGGATCGCCGTCGATATCGATCGAGTCCGTGAAACCGGCTTCTGCTGGCAAGCTTTCGGCCTTCACCCTGACACTGTCGCCATTACCGGTTGCGTTACTGGTAATTCTACCGTCACCTCTCCCAACTGTGCTACTGGTAGTAGCGTAACGCTACCTTCGGTACCACTGGGAGACGCCGATGAACTCCGGCCAGGCCCGACTGTCGACAATGCAACGCTGGACACTCGTACTGTCCTGTCTGGCAATCGTTCTCATCATCGCGTCGATGGCCGCGCTGTACACCGCGCTGCCACAGATCGCATCCACCACCGGTGCGACCCAGCAGCACCTGACCTGGATCGTCGACAGCTACACGCTGGCACTGGCCTGCCTGGTACTGCCCTGCGGCGCGCTCGGCGATCGATACGGCCGGCGCGCCGCACTGGTGATCGGCCTGGCGTTCTTCGCAGCTGCCTCGCTGGTACCGGTGTTCCTGGACGGGGTGGGCTGGCTCATCGCCACCCGTGCCCTGGCCGGCGTCGGCGCGGCGCTGGTGATGCCCTCGACCCTGTCGCTGCTGACCGCGACTTTCCCCGAATCACGGCGCGGGGTGGGGGTGGGCATCTGGGCCGGAATGGCCGGTGCGGGCGCGGTGGTGGGCATCATCGGGTCCGGGGTGCTGATGGAATACTGGTCGTGGCAGTCGATTCCGCTGGCGATGGCCATCGCCGGTGCGGTGCTGACGGTGGCGGCGTGCACACTGCCCGAGTCCGCGGACAGCGCGCGACCGCCGTTCGATCTGCTCGGTTCGGCCCTGTCGAGTATCGCGGTCGGCCTCCTCGTGTTGGCCATGGTCGAGGTTCCCGCGCGCGGGTGGACACATCCGGTGCCGTGGGTCGCGCTCACGGGTTCGGTGCTGATGGGCTGCGCATTCGTGGTGGTCGAGACGCGTACTCGGCACCCGCTGTTGGATGTGCGGCTGTTCCTGCGACGCGGATTCGGCAGCGGCGCACTGTCTGTCGCGATCCAGTTCCTGGTCTCCTTCGGATTGTTCCTGATCGTCGTGCAGTACATGCAGCTGATTCTGGGATACCGGCCGCTGTGGTCGGCGGTGGCATTGGCGCCCATGGTGGTGCCCATGATGCTGCTCTCGCCCATCGCGCCCCGGCTGGCCGAGCGGTTCGGTCTGCGCGTGCCCAGCGTGCTGGGGCTGATCACGATCGGCATCGGATTGCTGTCGATCGCGCGATTGTCCACCGACAGCGGCTACGCGGATCTGATGGTGCCCTTGCTGATCATCAGCACCGGGATCGGGCTGGCCACCGCGCCCGCGACCGCCGCGATCGTGTCCGGGGTGCCGACCGGAAACCACGGTGTGGCCGCCGCGGTCAACGACGTCGTCCGCGAAGTCGGCGCCGCCGTGGGCATCGCGCTGGCGGGCAGCATTCTCGCGGCCGGGTACAGCGACCGCATCGCGGCGACCGTGGCGGCTTTGCCCGAGCAACTGCGTGATCCGGTCTCGGATTCGCTCGCGGCCGCACTGGAAGTGACCGCACACCTGGGGCCGCAGGCCGATCCGCTCGCCGAGGCCGCCTCGGCTGCCTTCGTGCACGGCGTCGGCCAGGCGGCGATCGCCCTCGGTGCGCTGACCCTGGTGGGCGCGGTCGCGATCGGGTTCTGCGCCCCCGGCCGGGTGCGCGTCGACGAACCCGAGACCGTAGTGGAGGACGCCGGGGACGAAGTCGAGGCGATGGCACCGGTTCGCGAATAGCTCTGCCGCCTATGGGAAGCGACAGCCCTACCGGCGTCGGGTCAGGCGGTGCCGAAGAGCGCGGCCAGCGTAGGCAGTACCTCGAGATCACCGGTTGCGGTGAGCGTGCCTTCCGCCACCGCTTCGACCAGCGTGCGTGATCCGGCGTTCAGGGCGGCGAGGGTGCGGGCGTCGGTCGACAGCCGGGTGCGCGGCGACGCGGCGGCGGTGGCTCGAATGTCGATGGTGGCGCCGGAGATCGTGAAGACGAAGGTATGGCCGTCGACGGCGAGTTCGTAACTGCCGTCGGCGGTTCCGTCGGCACGGCTCGAATCGAAGTGCGCTTCGAGTGCGAGCGCGACGAGCTCCGGGTCCAGGTACTGCTCGTCGGTGAGATCGCCCAGACGACTCAGGCCCCAGCGGGACAGCTCGTACAAGACCGGACGCAGGGATTCTCCGTCGGCGGTGAGGCGGTAGACGGCCGAGGCGGCGGGCGGGGGCAGGGTGTCGCGAGTGATCAGACCCGCGGCGTCGAGTTCCTTGAGCCGCTGGCTCAGCAGGCCGGTGCCGATGCCGGGGAGGCCGTCGAGCAGATCCTTGAATCGCTTGGGCCCCACCAGCAGATTGCGCACGATCAGCAGCGACCACCGCTCCCCGAGCAGATCCAGGGCGGTGGCGATGCCGCAGTACTGGTTGTACGAACGCTTGGCCATGGTTTGGAAGTTTAGTCTCCTACAGCTGGTGCTTCAGTATTGTGAAGTAGTAAGTTCACTTTTAGGAAGCACGGCCAATGTGACGGCGTGCGCCAACCTCAAGCCGGGAGGCTCCGACATGACCACATCCGTCATCGACTCGAACTCCGCACCCCACTCCCCCGCATCGACCGGTCGCCCGGCCACCGCCCCGGCCCCGGGCCCCGCACTCCGGGTACTGGCCGGAGGCCGCCTGCTCCTGGCGGCCGCGGCCCTGACCGCCCCACGACGATTCGCGGCAGTCGTCGGCGTCGCGAGCTCCCCCGAACTCACCTACATGACAAGGATTTACGGAGCCCGGGCTTTGGCGATGGGCCTGGGCTACCTCACCGCCCCCACGCCCGAGCGCCTGCGCTGGCAGCGTCTCGGGCTGATGGTGGACATCGCCGACACCGGGACCGGGCTCGTTCACCTGGCCCGCCGGGACGTTCCGGCCCGAGCCGCGATCGCCATGGTCGCGCTCACCGGGTCGTACGCCGTCGCGGCTGCGGCGGACGCGATAAAGCGCCGGAACAAGTCCGTCCAGTACGCTCGACGAGCAGCCGATACAGTCGCGTAGACCCAGTTCAAGCGCGGCTTCGGGTTAGTGTCGTATGTAAGACAGTAGATACGACCTTATCTACGACACTAGCCTCGACATAACTGCACACGGCGGCACACCAGGGCGATTCGGGACCCCGTGTGCCGCACCGGCGAGAGCCCCGACATCCACCCTCGAGAACGCACGCCGAAAACCGGCCCTTTATCCGGACAACACTGTCCGGTATCGTCCTCGCTCGACAGGCCCCCTTGTGGCGGCCGTCACGCCCTCGTCTCCCCCCTCCGAAGGGTCTCTCCCGATGACAGCACTCTCGCGCCGGTCGATGATGACCGGTGTCGCCGCCGGCGCCGCACTCCTGGCCACCGGTGCCCTCACCCGGCCCGCCCCGGCGGCGGCCCGGGTCAACCGGGTCGAACTCACCCGCGAGGACCACCGCGTCGTGGTGATCGGTTCGGGCTTCGGCGGCGGCGTCACCGCGCTGCGACTGGCTCAGGCCGGCGTGCAGGTCACGGTGCTCGAACGCGGATTGCGCTGGCGCACCGGCCCGAACGCCGAGACCTTCCCGCGCGCGTCCGCGCCCGACAAGCGCATCCTGTGGTATCGATCGAGCCCCAACCTCTTCGGTACCCCGATGGTGTTCGAGCCCTACACCGGGTTGGTCGAGGCCGTGGCCGGAACGAACATGACCGCGCTGTGCGCCTCCGGTGTCGGCGGCGGTTCGCTGGTGTACCAGGGCATGTCGCTGCAACCCACCGAAGAGCTGTTCAACACCTGGTTCCCGCAGGAGCTGGACTGGGCGACCCTGAACCGGGTGCACTACCCGCGCGTGGCCCGCATGCTCGGACTCGCCGAAGCCCCCGACGAACTGATCGCCACCGAGAACTACCGCGTCGCCAGGATTTTCGCCGACCGCGTCCGGCAGGCCGGCATGCCGCTGTCGAAGATTCCCATGCCCATCGACTGGAACTACGCGCTCGCCGAACTGCGCGGGGAGATGAAGCCCTCCTACACCAACGGCGACGGCGCGATGGGCGTGAACAACGGCGGCAAGCATTCGGTCGACGTCACCTACATCGAACAGGCCGAGGCCACCGGCCGGGTCCGTGTCGAAACCCTGCACGAGGTCACCGACATCGAGCGCGCGAGCGACGGACGCTGGGTGGTGCACGTACAACGCCTGGACACCACCGGCGCGGTCGTGGAGAACAAGATCCTCACCACCGGGGCCCTGGTCCTGGCGGCGGGCAGCCTCAACACCACGCGGCTCTTGGTGCGCGCGAGCGCCAAGGGCCAGATCACGGACCTGCCCGACGGCCTCGGCCAGGGCTGGGGCACCAACGCCGACCGCATCTACCTCTGGAACGACCCGGCGGCGAATTTCGGCGCCGCACAGGGTGGTCCGGTCGTGTACGGCAGCAAGAACTGGTCCGACCCGAAGTCGGCGCACACCCTGATCCAGGCGTCGATCCCGCCGATGGGCGTGGACGCGGGCAGCACGATGATGGTCGGTTTCGGCGTCAGCGCCGACCGCGGCCACTTCAGCTACGACGCCGCCCGCGACGACGCCGCGCTCTACTGGCCGGCGAACGGCGACGCCTACATCCAGAACAACCACATCGGCCCGGCGGCGCATCGCATCGCGGCTCCCACCGGCACGCTGGTCGACACCAACCTCGCGTTCAACTCGACCTGGCACGCGCTGGGCGGGGCGAACATGGGGGTGGTCTGCGACCTCGACGGGCGGGTACAGGGCCAGCCCGGCCTGTACGTGGTCGACGGCGCGCTGATCCCCGGCACCACCGCGGCCTGCAATCCCTCGATGACCATCGCGGCGCTCGCCGAGCGGGCCCTGGACAACATCGTGGCCCGCGACATCGGCTCCCTCATCTGAGGGTCAGCGAAAAAGGCCGTGCGACAAGATGTTCCACGCCTGCCGGGAGACCTGCTCCCGGCAGGACGGGTCCGTCTTGGTCAGCAGGGCCGCCAGCATGGACAACGCCATGATCACATCGGCGCCCGTCGCCTCGGCGCGCACCGCGCCACGCTGATCGGGATCGTCGAGCTTTCCCGAGATCAGGACGAACAACCGGGTCGCCGGGTCGGTGAGCCGCGCGTCGAACGTGTTCTCGGGATCGATGAGCGCGATGAGCGCCGCCGAGGCGGTGAGCTGCTCGACGATCATGTTCAGCAGTTCGTCCAGGGTGCGCCCGGGGTCGGCGGCGCGCGCCTCGATCTCGGCGATGTTGTCGTCGAATACCGCCAGGGCGATGGCTTCCCGGTTCGGGAAGTGCCGGTACAGCACGCCCTGCCCCACCCCGGCGGTCCGGGCGATCGCCGACATCGGCGCGTCGAAACCGTTCTGGGCGAAGATCGTTCGCGCCGCGGCGAGAATCGCCGCCCGATTTCCGGCCGCCGCGCTCGGGCCCCGGTTGGTTCGGCGTGCGGTGGTCATCGCCCCGAGATTACCGGAGCCGGGTGCCGCCGACCCAGACCTTCCCGCCGGTCGCCGCACGAGAGCGACCGTTCGACATCCCATTCCGACCTCCGGGCGCAACCGCCACGGGCACCCGTTCCCTGGGTGCCAGGGTCGAACCCGCACACCCGCCGCGACGACGCGGCTACAGAAGGATTCTCATCATGCGAACAGGCCGAAGACGTCCTCGCTCCCGAGCTCCGCGCCGGGCCTCGATGCTCACCTGCGCGATACTCGGCGCGGTCTCGATACTGGTCCCGGCCGCCTCGGCGACCGCCGACCCCGCCGAAACCAGCTGCGGCACCGAGCATTTCGTCGCCAGTTGGACCGCGAGCGCGACCGACGCGATCACACCCCTCGACCCGACCGGAACCGTCGTCCCGTCGGTGGTCGCGGACCAGACCTTCCGGATGATGATCACCCCGCACCTGGGCGGTTCGAGCCTGCGTATCCGGTTGAGCAACCGGTTCGGGTTGACGCCGGTGACCTTCGGAGCGGTCACCGTCGGGCCGCAGGGCACCGGCGCCGCCGTGCGCGATCCGCGTCCGGTGACCTTCGGCGCGGATCGCTCGGTGACGGTGCCGGCGGGTGCGGAGATCCTGAGCGATCCGGTCGAGCTGAGCTTCACGGCCTTCACGCGCCTGGCGGTCAGCATCCATGTCGCCGGGAACGCCGGACCGCCGACCAAGCACTGGAACGCCAACGCCACCTCGTACTACTCCCCCACGGGCAGTGGCGATCTGACCGGCGACGACAGCGGGGCGGGATTCTCCGAGACCACCTACTCGTGGCTGTACGTCGACGCGCTCGAGGTCGCCGCCCCGGCCACGACCCGATCCATCGTGGCGTTCGGCGACTCGATCACCGACGGCATGATCACCAACTCGCCGGTGGGCGTACCGGCCGAGATCGCCCTGGCCGACACCGACGGCCGCTACCCGGACGCGCTGCAGCGCCGGCTCGACGCGGCCGGAATCCCTTTGTCCGTGGTCAACGCAGGCATCGGCAGCAATCGACTGGTCACCGACGGGCAGCCATTGATGCTCGGCCCCAGCGGAGTTCAGCGCTTCCGGCGGGACGCGCTCGAGCAGGCCGGGGTCGCGGGCGTGCTCGTCCTCGAGGGCATCAACGACCTGGGACTCCCGCCGCAGGCGAACGCCGATCAGCTGATCTCGGGCCTGCGGCAACTCGTGGCCGAAGCCCGCGGCGCGGGGGTGAAGATCTGGCTGGGCACGATCATGCCCGCCGCCGACGCCTTGGTCGACGGCCTGGCCACCGCGCCCGCGAGCGAGGACGCGCGGCAGCGCATCAACGAGTGGATCCGCACCCAGAGCATCGCCGACGGCGTGGTCGATTTCGATGCCGCCCTGCGCGATCCCGGCAATCCCTCCGTGCTGACCCCCGGCTACAGCGGCCCGGACCGGTTGCATCCCAATCTCGCCGGCTATCGGGCGATGGCCGACGCGGTGGATCTGACCATGCTCGCCGGCGCACTCCGGTGCTGAGCGATCACCGCGTGTAAACCATTTCCCTGCTCTGAGCGGGGGATGTCCGCAAGTTATGCGCGGAACGGGAACGCGGTCAGGCGCGGGCCAGGGCCCGGAATCCGGGTGAGGCCGGAATGTGCGGCAGACCCGGTCGCAGCACCACGCCGGCGTCGGTGGTGTCGACGTTGGCCTGCGGGTACACGACCAGCACCTGTTTGAGCGAGGTCGTGAAGTCCCGCCGGAACTGATGCCGGCGGCGGCGATCCCCCGAGTCCGCGCCCGACCCGAACTGGGCCATCAACGATTCCCACGGCACGGTCGTCTCGCGTTTCACCGAGAACATGCGGTAGGTCAGCCACGCGTAGATGTCCAGGCGCAGAGCCGAACCGCCGAGGGCCTTGATGGCGTTCATGTCCAGCGGAACCGGATGGGCGGTGACTTCGCGGAAGAACTCGTCACTGAGCCGGACCGTCGAGGTGAACAACGACGGCTGTTCCTCGTCGGCGTCGGTGCCGCACCAGATGTTGTACGCACTGGCGACATACAGCTTCGCGCCGATCCTGCGATTGGCGTCGCCCTTGTACTCGATGGTCAGGGTGGCGTTGAACAGGCGATGCGACTGGTTGCGCATCCGGGTGAGGGAGCCGTTCTTCCCGCCGGTCGCGGTCAGGCCCATCGCGCCCATGAAGTCGGTGAGGCTGTCCCCCAACACGATTTCGGGCGATCCGGTCCGCACCGCCTCGGTGGAGAGGAAGGTCAATATCAACCGCGGCATGGTCCCGTAGGGATAGCCTATGGACTCGGGTTTGTTGTTCTCGTCGGTGGTCATGCCCGGCTGCACGGTCAGGGATAGGTCACCGTTGCGGCGGCCCCAAGCCGGAACGTCACCGGGATCCCGGTACGGTAGCGACGTCTGGGTGAACACGCGAGCCAGGTATCCGACCTCCTGCTCGCCATCCCATACCTCGGCGGCAGCGCGCACGATGTCCAACGGAGTTCGCTTGGGTCGTGGCATGGCCTCTAGTTTTGCATGATCACGGCAAAATGCCAGTTCCCACCGACCCCGTGTCCGGTTTCTAACGGCTTTTCCCTATCGCCCGCCCCGTCATCGCACGCATAACTCGCGGACACCCGCAGGTCACACGCTGGGCAGAGGGTCGAAAACCGCGCATTCGAGGCACGCATATCTTGCGGACCGAGCGGTGGAGATCTCCCGGTCAAGACCCCCTGCCGCAGCGGGCGTCGCGCATAACTCGCGGACATCGCCACCCCCGACGGTCGGAGGTCCACGCGGATCCGACGTATCGCCTCGCTCCGACCTGCGGTTTCCTGTTCTCATTCGCGCATAACTCGCGGACAGCGAGCAGGTGTCGACACCGTTCCCGACCAGGCGGTTTGCTGCGACGCCGGCGCATACCTTGCGGACATCGCCCCGGTGACAGGCGGTTCCCGGTGCCACGCATGCCTTGCGGACACCGAAACCCCTTGTCGCCCACGCATAAACAGCGGACAACCACGCATAAACGGCGGACATCCGCGCATATCTCGCGGACATCGCCCCCGCGCGCATAACCGGCGGACACCGTGCGCATAACTCGCGGACGCCCGGCGGCCGGTCACGCATACCTTGCGGACGCTGACCGGGCAATCGCGCATACCTTGCGGACGGTGGATAACCGGCGTCCGCAAGGTATGCGCGGGGTGAACGAAAATTCTCGCGAGGCGATGTCGTCGTCACCGCTGGCCGCCGGATATTTTCTCGTATGCCGTGTCCGCGTGTTATGCGCGGCGAAACGCGGGATGTCGCGCATAATAAGCGGACACAAACAGGGGTGAGTTATCCACGCATATCTCGCGGACGTAATACACAGTCCTGTGGACAACTCGGCCGTCGTACCCGGGTTTCCGCGCATATCTTGCGGACATCCGATTCGCCGTTTTCCCAGGACGGCGCGCATAAGTTGCGGACGCCGCACGCATACCTTGCGGACGCGGGCCTCGTATTTCCGCAGGTGACACGCGGAAAACGGTGTCCCCATGTAGTTCTTCCCTGTTAGAAAAATCCTGTAGTAGGCTGGCGTCGGCTGTGAACAGAGACCTCGCACGGCCACTTCCAATGACTCCCAGCAGCTCTCGCTGCCTTTTCGCTGCTCGCACCGGCTCCGGGCGTGATGTCCGCCCTGCTCAGGAAGCGAATCCGGCTCTCGACGTCCTCTCGGCGGCTGTTGAACGGATTGCGTCGCAACGTCATTGACGAATCTCCGGGTGTGTTCCCCGCGCGCATGCGTACACTTCTCGCGAATCCCGCTCCGGCGGTGAAGACTTCGGACTATCCTGGCTCGCTCGTCCAGTGCGGTTTGCGCATAACAGCCTCACCTGCACGAACATTTGGCCTTCGCGAACAGGGGATTCCGGCGGGGTAGCGGGGAACGGCGTGTCGTTGCGTGTCAACTCGACGGGGGATACATTTCAGTGAAAGATACTTGTTGTACCCATAATTCGGTATCCACCCTTGGCAAGGAGGAGCTAATGGCAGCGGGTGACGCACTTCCGGGCAAGAAGCCCATGGGTCGTAAGAGTCTCGGGCCGCGGCACGAGACGAAAGTCCGCTACCCCCAAGAGCTCGACCTCCAGGACCTGGCCCGGACCAACGGCTACACCAGTGTCAACCAGTTCATGTCGGACATGCTGTGCGTCTTGGCCGGCCGACCGGATCTGGCCACCCCGCAGGCGGTTCAGACCGTCCGAAGCTTCGAGGAGTTCGCCCAGGCATCCTGACCGCACCGCACACACAACTGCACAGGTGGGCAGAAAGACCGAAAGCCCCGGCCCTCAGGGCCAGAGCTTCACGGTTTGGTCGTAAGTCAGGGTTGCCGCCCCTTCTCGACCAGCGCCTATCTGCTGGATACCACCCGCACGTCTTGCAAACATCGGGGTGCGTATCCATCGCTCAAGCAAACAGAAATGACTACGCGCAGTTCTGAGGATACCGCATGTCCGTGTACCCACGCACGGCAACAGTGGAGTGTTACCCGTCCTCGGACGGCGTGTCGCTCGAGTGTTCTCGATTTCCGAGCGCGTCGTCGTTGAATTCGCTGGTCTCTGGTAGCAAAGCTGCATCACACAGCTCGCATCTGGAGAACCGGCGAGAGCTGCTGTGCCACACCTAGCTTGCCGTCATCGCACCCATCGGGACCACAGCCCCGCGCGTCGATGAACCGCCCCACGTACCGGTAGCACCGAGTCACGTCTCGTACGCCGGCGCGAGCGGATCATCCCGCACGTCCCCACCGGGTTCGCTGACCGCACCTGTACCGGTTAGCCGTCATGACTTGCGGTGCCCCGCACCGCTTCGAGGAGGAAACCCCCCACAGCCCGTCGACGAACCCACACCCAGACAACATCAGCAACGGGCATCGAATCGAGGCTCGAGACAGACCACTCCCCCGAAGGGGAGGGCCTGAATCGGTATCGAGACAACGGCCGGGCAACCACCCCTGGCCGAAAGATTGCGGAACGAGCGGGAACTCGTGTCCGCCGGTGCCACCGTCTAGCAACGGAGGCTTGCTTTGCCAAGCACCTCTGAGGGTAAAGCATGCCCTCATGAGAGTTCCACCCCGACATCGTGCGACACACCGATGTTGTGTGTCACGAATCGGAAACGCACGCCCCGGGCGTGCGAAGAATGTGACGCACGCCCGTATTCATCCGACATTCGCGACAACTCGGTCGCACGGCTCACCGATCTCGAGGCCGAGTTGTTCGTCGCACCTTGGGTTCTCATCGCCGAGGACAACTCCTCTCCCGCCCGTGCCCGAAGCCTGTCCGCGGCCCGTTCCGATCTGGCGACGGGCACGGCCCGATCGATCGCGGGCCGGGTACGACCCGGTGTCCTGGCCGCCGACATAGATCCACAGCGTGGCTACGCCATCGCGGGTGACGCCTGTGCGGAATCACTGGTGAAATGGTGTGAGCGCGAGCGACTGCCGTATCTGGTGCGCGAATCGGGCCGTCCCGGGGGCAGGCACGTGGTCACGGTGGCGGGCTCGCGGCGCCATCGCCTCCAGTGGCAGCGTCTGTGCGCTCGGCTGTCCCGTCAGTTCGACGTCGAGGTCGACGATCGCACCGGAAAGACGCTGCGGCTGCTCACCTCCCCGCACCGGCAGGGATTGCCGTGCCCGGTCCTGGCATGCACGTTGACGCCTTCCGATGTCACCGATCGCTGGCTCGGCGACGACGACTCCGCACGCGCGGTGCCCGCCGCCAGGTCGCGCCGGACGCGGAGCACCGGATCCCGAGCGGGTGCGCGCGACAACACCCGCTCGGGCAAGGAGTTCGGCCGGGCGTGCGCGATGGTCCGGTCCGAGTACGACGCCGCCGATGCCTGGCGTGCCATCGCGGTTCCGGGATCGAAAGCCTGTGCGCTCGGCCGTCGCTGGTGGCAGCGCTACGAGTGGCTGCCCGCGGTGACCGCGGTGGCGGCCGAGCGGGGCCTTCCCGAACTCGAGGCGTGGGCATTGGCACGCGCGGCCTGTCCCCCGAAATACGGCTATTCCGTCCGGCACAGGTGGTGGCTGGTGCTGTGGCGCAAGGCCCTCGCCGAAGCCGCCACCGACCGTCCCCGGCGAATCCACTGCGGTGACAACATCGTCGAGCCGTCCTCCGATCCCGGCCCGGAAATCGAGGCGCTGCGCGCGGAACTGGAGTCCGTGAGCGAGGAGGTGCTGACGAGCGTTCCGATGCGTCCGCAACGTCGTGCCAATATCGCCCGGATGCTGTTTCATCTGGCAGGGGTGCTCGTCACCCGCGACGGATCCATCAGCGAGCGTGATCTGGCCGAGCGAACCGTGATGGACCGCAAGACGGTTCGGGCCTCGATGGCGGTGTGTTTCCAGGTGGGCTTGCTCGTGGTCACTCGCAGGTACCGCAGGGGTACGAATGACTGCGCGGCCTACGGGGTGGGGCCGGAGGTGGTGTCTCGGCGGGCCGG
Organism: Nocardia sp. NPDC055321; assembly: GCF_053645575.1. Lineage (NCBI taxonomy): Bacteria > Bacillati > Actinomycetota > Actinomycetes > Mycobacteriales > Nocardiaceae > Nocardia > Nocardia sp. NPDC055321. Next base: position 939 of record NZ_JBSHMS010000027.1, on the reverse strand, counting down.
CCGTGAAACTTCACCCACTAGCTGTAGCACCCCCTCCCCCGGGCGGGCTTCGCTCCTTCGCCTACGCGCCGAGCACGCCGCCGACCGTCTCCGCTGGGCTCTCCGGTGTGACGCGCTGGCTCGTCTGCTGCCAGGTGAGCGTCTGGCCACCAGTAAGGGGCGCTCGGCGAAACTGCTGCGCTCCCTGCACCACCAACGGCAGTGGCTCCGCACGCTGGACGCCGCCCAGCTGGCTGCTCGCCAGGCGCTGCGCCGTCGCCTACTGCGCGGCCTCGACCCCGCCATCCGCAATGCCTGGCTGAACTGGCTGGAATTCCGCAGACAGCTGGTCGAATCCGTTGACCGCCTACACACGAACACTTACGGCGACGACGACCTACGTGTCATCGAATCGGCGGATGACCTGGTCCATCGCGGGCTACGGGATGCCCGGTGGCAGCAGACGGGAGGTTCACGCGCGGCGTGAGACGTCCTCGGCGTGCCAGGACCGAGGACGGCGTGTCAGGGCCCGGCCCGATCAGACGGTGGATTCGGTCGCGAAATCCCCGTCGTCGGCCTTCTCCTCGGCTTCGCTTGCCAGAGCCGCGATCTCGTCGGCGAGGTAGAGACGCAGCGCCTGATCGACCAGGGCGCTGCGGCTGCCCGCATGCCACTCCTCGGCCAGCAGGTCGAGCGATTCCACATCGCCCGAGATGATGCCGGCCAGCGGGATCTTCACCGGCGGTTCGGCATGGCGCCTGCGGCGCGGCCGGGAATGGTCGACGCGCTGGAACAGGCGGCCCTTCGGCTTGGCCTCGACCTGACCGGCGAAGTGCTCGCGCAGTTCGGTTTCGAACTGCTCGATCGCGTCCAGGACCACCTCGCCGTAGCTGCGCCCGCGGCCGCGCTGCTGCTTCTCGGCATGGGTGAGCCGGCGAAGCGCGTCGGCCACAACGGAAC
>NZ_JBSHMS010000026.1:0-105110 GCF_053645575.1 Nocardia sp. NPDC055321 | reverse complement strand
CGTAGTGCTCCCCGCCCCCAAACAGGTTCCTGTCACCCGCGGCGCCCCCGGCGGCCTTATTGGGGCGGGGCCGGCCGGGCGGAAACCGCTCAGTTCTCAGGGCATTTCGACGCGAACCGCGGCATCGGTGCGCCGTCCACTGTCGTAGACGAACGCCCGGGCCGCCGGATCGCCCAGCTGCGCCAGGAACCACTGCGCCGTCCAGCGCGCGGCCGCCGCGACGGTCTGCTCGCGCGGGGCGGTGCCGGGGTGGGCGTCGGGCGCCGCCCCGGGCGGGTTGTCCTCATCGGCCAGGCCGAAGTGATTGGCGCCCAGCAGATTCACGAAAGCGGCTGTCGGAGCGCCGGTGAGTTTCGTGAAACTCTCGTGCGCTTCGGCCGGTTCACTCACCGAGTCCTCGGTGCCGTTGATGTACAGCACCGGAATCCCGTGCACCGCGACCACATCGACGACCGGTCCGATGGTCGTGTTGGTGCCGTGCCCGACGATGGCCTTGAGCTGCGGGGGATGCCGATAGGACACCCCGAAGCAGAAGGGCATCTGGCAGCGGTCCGCGGCCGCGTACAGCGCCGCCGCCCCGCCGTAGGAATGCCCGGCCACGACCAGGGTCTCCGGGTCGACGACGCCGCCGATCCGCGATCCCGGGTCCGCGGCGCGCTCGCGCGCCCAGCCCACCACATCGGTGATCGACTGCTCGCTGGGCAGGCTGTACCCGGGCATCGGATAGCGCTCGGGAATCACCACCACGAACCCGTAATCGGCGACGGCGGAAGCGAATCGGGAGTAGTACTCGCGGCGCATGTTCGCGCCGGGCAGCATCAGCGCCACCGGCAGGCGACGGCCGGCGTTCGCCGGATACCAGACCGTGGCCGCGTCGAGGCCGACGCGGGTTTCCTCCCGGGTGACACCCGGGTCGGCATGGGCCGGAGCGGCGGTGAGAAGGAGCAGGGACAGGGCGGACGCCAGCAGGGTGCGCATGGGATCCCGTTTCGTTTGTGGAAACAGTGTTTCGGTGTGAGACTGTCGGGAGCGTACTCCGAAACAGCGTTTCGCAGAAGAGAACAGGGAGCTCGAATGGGACCGCACCCCTACGGCTGGTTGATCCTGCTGCACCTGGTGTTGTTCGTGTTCTGGCTGGGTGGAGACCTGGGCGTCTTCTACTCCAGCCGGTTCGTGATCGATCCGAAACTCGATGCGGCGGCCCGGGTCACGGCGCTGAACATCATGAGCGGGCTGGATCTGGCCCCCAAGATCTGCCTGGTGCTGTTCTTGCCGAGCGGGGTGACCCTCATGGCCACCGCGCCGCACGGTGCGGAGCTGTTCGGGGTCGCCCTGTTTCCCGGCTGGTCGGTGGTCGCGATCTGGGTGTTCAGCGCGATCTGGCTGGCGCTCACTGTGATCGCACATCGCACCCACGGCCGCATCGCCACGGTGTATCGCGCCGATCTCGTCATCCGCGGGCTCGTCATCGCGGGTATGGCCGGTGCGGGCGGATACGCCCTGATCGCGGCCGAACCGTTCGGGGTCACCACCAACCCGAAGTGGCTCGGCGCCAAGATACTGCTCTACACCGCCGCGATAGCGGCCGGCCTCGGCATCCGAATCACGCTGCGCCCCTTCGGCGCAGCCTTCGGTGAACTACTCACCACGGGGTCCAGTGACCGGATCGAGCAGACCTTGCGCCGCAGCGTGGACGGCTGCCTGCCCTACGTGTGGACGATCTGGGGCAGCGTCCTGGCGGCCGCCGCGCTCGGGGTGTTCAAGCCCGGCGCGCAGCTGTGACGAGAACTAGCCGGTGTAGCCGAGTTGCGCCGAGAGCGCGGCCGCGGCCTTCTGCAACTGCGGCACCAACTCCGGGATACGCGGCTCGAATCGAGCCAGCGGTCCGCACACGCTGATCGCGCCGATGACGCCGCCGTCGTGGTCGAGGATCGGCGCCGCCACCGAGGCCGCGCCGATCTGCCGCTCCCCCAGCGAGATCGAGTAGCCCTGCTTGCGCACCGAGGCGAGCTCGGCGCGCAGTTTGCGCGGGGTGGTGATGGTCGATTCGGTGAACGGGGTCAACTCGTGACGTTCGAGGTACTCGTCGATCTCTTCCTTGCGCAGGGCGGCCAGGATCGCCTTCGAGGAACTGCCGGCGTGCAGCGGATACGGCACGCCCAGCACCACCTCCATGCGCAATTCCTGTTCCGGCACAACCTGATCCACGTACATGCGGGTGTCGCCGCGGCGAATCGAGAGGGTCGCGGTCTCCCCGGTCGCGGCGGCCAGCCTGCGCAGTTCCGGCGCGGCCATGACGCGCAGGTCGGTGCGGGCGAGGTATGCGCGCCCCAGCGCGATGGCGGCGTGCCCGAGGGCGTAACGCCGGGTGGTCGGCTCGAGCGCGATGAGTTCGCGGTTGCGCAGCGCGGTGAGGATGCGATGGACCGCGGCCTTGGTCAGCCCCAGCTCGTTGGCGATCTCGGTGACGCCGAGATCGGCCCGCCCGCTACGCCCGAACAGCAACAACACGTCCATGGCTCGCTCGACCGCGGCGATGGAGCGACTCTGGTTCTCGGCCTCGTTGTCCGACACGGCTCCAGCTTAGGGCACGGGATTTCCCAATGGGAAACGACCCGCTCGGTCCGGTCGCGCACGGGATTTCCGGTTCGTTCACTTGCACCACGTCACCACGGGCGTTACGTTGTGCGTAACAGCGTTTCCACTATCGAAACGGAGGAGACGTGGACTCGACAGATCTCCGCCCGGTCCTCGCCCAGTGGGCGACCGGAGTCGCCGTCGTCACCACCCTGCACGGCGACGGCGCCCGGCACGGCATGACCGCCAGTTCCTTCACCAGTGTGGCCCTGGATCCCCCGCTCGTCTCGGTATGCCTGGCCTCGAACGGCACCACCTGCCGATTGATCGGCGACAGCGGCGTTTTCGCGATCAACGTGCTCGGCCACGACCACGGGGCCATCGGCCGCCGCTTCGCCGGACCGGCCACCGCAGGGGACCGATTCGCGGTGGGCCGCTGGCGTTCGGCGTGCACGGGCGCGCCGGTCCTCACCGACGCCGTGGCCTGGGTCGACTGCGAGGTCGCCGCCCGCCATCCCGCCGGCGACCACACCATCGTGCTGGGCCTGGTCCGCGATGCCGCAGTCCCCCGCCCCGCTCCCCCGCTCATCTATCACGACCGCACCTACTACGAGGGGATTGCCCGATGATCGGCGAACGACTCGTCGAAGACATGACCGCCGCGGAACTCGAACGCGCGCACCGTGTCGAATCGATTCTGCCCGCCCTGCGCGCTGCCGCGGCCGAGGCCGACCGCACCGCCACCTTCCCGCCCGCCCACGTCGGGCTACTGCGCGACGCGGGCCTGCTCGGACTGGTGGTGCCGGAGAAGTTCGGCGGCCTCGGCGGCACGCTGCGCGATCTCGCCGCGGCGACCTTCGCCATGGGCACCGCGTGCCCGTCGACGGCGCTGGCCTACTTCTTCCACAACACCAGCGCCTCGCGCGGCCTGCTCCCCCTGGAAGCCATCGACGCCGGGCTCTTCGCCGACGACGAGGTCCCGGTGGTGCGCGCGTTCGCCGAGAAGGTCCTGCGCCGGATGGCGGACGGAGTCTGGCTGGCCAACTTCGCCTCGGAATCGGTCAAGACGGCCAAGGCCAACATCACCATCGCCACCACCGCCCGCAAGGTGCCCGGCGGCTGGATTCTCAACGGGGAGAAGTCGTTCGGCTGCGCGACCGGCATCGCCGACTACTACCTGACCTCGGCCAAGCTGGAAGGCTACGACACCGCCGAGGGCCTGGCGACCTTCTTCGTCCCCCGCGACGCCGCCGGGGTAAGCGTGCGCGCACCCTGGGACGGACTCGGCATGCGCGCCACCGCCAACAACGGCATCCGGCTCGAGAACGTGCACATCGCCGACGACGAGGCGCTGGCGGTGCCGGGCGCGTTCACCAAGATGCTCACCATGAGCCGGGGCAGTTTCGTCGGCAATCAGCTCGCCATCGCCGCGGTGTACGCGGGCTGCGCGCAGCAGGTATACGACGACACCCTGGCCGCGACGACCCGCAGGACGTTCGCCGACACCGGCGAACCGATCGCCTCCTCCCCCGTGCACCAGGTGCTGATCGGCGAGATGACCAAGAATCTGCGCACCGCCTACCTGTGGCTGCGCTATCAGCTCGCCGTCGAGACCGCCGAGACGCCGATCAAACCCAAGCAGGAGGTCTTCACCCAGTGGCGGCTGGGCAAGGGTGCGGTCACCGAAGCCTGTTTCCAGGTCGCGATCGGCGCGCTCAAGGCCGGCGGCACCTCCGCGGCCTCGATGGACGGCTCCGCCGGGCGGGCGCTGCGCGACCTGGCGATGGGATTGGTGATGACCTTTCCCGCCGAGCGCGGCATGCTCGAGGTCGCTCGCATCGTCACCGACGCCACGGCCAACGAGTTGTTCACCACCGCACCGCAGACGGCACAGCAATCCGCTCCGCAGGTGACGCGATGACGGGGGTGGAGCTACCCGACGTCCGCGAACTCGTCGACGGCGAATGGGGCACGCCCACAGTGGATCTCGGTGTGGCGCTGGAGGATCCCGCCACCGGCGCGCACGTGTCCCGGGCGGTCGCGACCGCGCCGGACCGGATCGAGCGAGCGCTGTCCGTCGCGGCCCGGGCAACGGGTTCGATCGGTCCCGACACCCTCGAAGCCATCGCGGACGACCTCGACGCCCGACTGGGCCGGATCAGCGCATTGGACTCGTACGCCACGGGTGTGCCCATCACGCAGGTCGCTCCGCTGGGCGTGATCGTGTCCGGATCCTTCCGGCTCGCCGCGGCGCAGCTGCGGTCGGGTGCGCTGCGCGCGGATATCGACGGCGTTCAGGTGCATCGACTGCCGCTGGGGCCCGCGCTGTGCCTGACCCCGTGGAACGCGCCCGCCCCGATGGCCGCGCACAAGGTCGCCAACGCCCTGGCGGCGGGCTGTCCCGTCATTCTCAAGGTCAGTGAACTCGCGCCGTACAGTTCGGTGGTGCTGGCCGAGGTGATCGCCGAGCGCGTGCCGCCCGGCATGTTCCAGCTCGTGCACGGCGGCGCGGACACCGGCGCGCAGCTCGCCGGGGACGCGCGCATCAAGGCGGTGTCGTTCACCGGCGGATTGGCCGGCGGCCGGGCCGTGGCGATCGCCTCGGCGCCGCTGCTGCGCCCGTGTCAGCTCGAACTCGGTGGCAACAATCCGCTGCTTGTCCTGCCCGACGCCGACACCGACATCGCGGCCCGGATGGCGGCGGAGCTGCTCACCACGCTCAATGGCCAGTGGTGCCGTGCCCTGGGCAGGCTCATCCTGCCCGCCGGTCGAGCACCGGAACTACTCGACGCGATAGGGAAACGCCTGTCCGACTTACGCATCGGCGCTCCGCTGGATCCCGCGACCGAATTCGGGCCGCTGGTGCACTCGCGGCATCTGGCGGCGGTGCGCGCGGCGGTGGCCGGCCACGATGCCCGGTCGTTCGGGTCGGTACCCGAGGGAGGCAACTACTTCGCGCCCACCCTGCTCGCGGACGATCTGCTGGACGAGGTGTTCGGACCGGTCGCGGGCGTGCGCACCTACGACTCGGTGGACGAGGCCGTCGCGCACGCCAACGCGCTGCCCTACGGACTCGAGGGCTATGTCTGTGGTGCCGACGAGGACGCGGCAGTGGCTGTGGCGCAGCGTATTCGGGCCGGAGAGGTGAAGGTCAACGGCTCGTCGATCATGAGTCTGCATCTCATGACGCCGCGCCCGGCGTGGGGCATCTCCGGTCTCGGCGAAGAAGGCACCGCCGAGACACTGCGCCTGTTCACCGGCGCACAGGTCGTCGGCGTCGAGGGCCGCTTCGCCCTGCACACCTCATGAGCGTCGTGGTCGTGGGCGCCGGACCGGTCGGGCTCACCGCGGCCCTGACCCTGGCCCGGCGCGGGATCGAGGTGACAGTCCTGGAGGCCGGCACGGAGCTGGCCGCCAAATCGCGCGCGTCGACCTTCCATCCACCCACGCTTGAGATGCTCGACGCGCTGGGCGTGCTGAAGCCGTTGCTGGACAAGGGAATCGTGGCGTCCACGTTCCAGTACCGCGAACGGAACGGCGGCGAACTCGCCACCCTCGACCTCGGTCTGCTGGCTGCGGACACCCCGTATCCGTTCCGCGTGCAATGCGAGCAGAGCAGGCTCACGCCGATCCTGCTCGACGCGTTCGAAGGGCTCGGCGGGCGGGTGCGATTCGACCACGCCGTGGAGGGACTGTTCCGCGGTGACGAAAGAGTCATCCTGCACACCGCGCGCGGACCCGTGCGCGCGGACTGGGTCATCGGCGCGGACGGCGCGCATTCGGCGGTCCGGCACGGCCTGGGCGCCCGATTCGAGGGCAGCACCTATCCCGAACGGTTCCTGGTCGCCTCGGTCGAGGAGGACCTCACCGCCGCGCTGCCCGGCATCGCCCCGATCAACTACGTGTTCGATCCCGTCGAATGGCTGGTCCTGCTGCGCACGCCGCAGCACTGGCGGGTGCTGCTGCCGACCGCGGCGGACAGCGCGGACGATGCCGAATTGTCGCGGCTGCCAAATCGTTTGACCGAGGTCGCCGATCTGGGACGGCCCTGGCGACTGCTGCACGCCTCCCTGTACCGCGTGCACCAGCGGGTGACCGATCGCTTCCGGGTGGGCCGGGTGCTGCTGATGGGCGACGCCGCGCACGTCAACAATCCGCTCGGCGGCCTGGGCATGAACAGCGGCATCCACGACGCGGTACGGCTGGGCGAAGCGCTGGCCGATGTGCTGCACGGTGGGCCCGAATCCGGCCTCGATGTCGCAGCCGAGCATCGGCGGCGGGTCGCGGTCGAGCACGTACAGCGGGCCAGTCACGCCAACTGGCAGCGGCTGCGCGGAGCGAGCGACGACTTCCGCACGCACGTGCGGGAACTGGCCGCAGACCCTGTGGCCACCCGCGCGTATCTGCGCCGCGCCTGCCTGCTCGATTCGCTCGAGGCCGAACGATGAGCCCGCGCGTGATCCGAGAGAACCCGGCCCGGCCCGCCGAAATCGTCGGCTCGGTCCCGATCTGCCCACCCGCGGCCGTGGATCTCGTAGTGGCCCAGGCACATCGGGACTTCCTCGAATGGTCCCGGGTTCCACTGCCCGACCGGCTCGCCGCGCTCGGCGCGGCCGCCGACGCGCTCGAGGCCCGCGCGGGCGAACTGGCCACGCTGCTGGCGCGCGAGAGCGGCAAACCGATCGTGGACTGCCGGGGCGAAATCGGCTTCGCGGCACTGTATCTGCGCTGGGTTCGCGACAACGCGCCCGTGGTGCTGACAGGTTCGGAGGTGCGGGATGCCCTGGGTCGTCTCACCACCACGCCCGCCCCGTTCGGCGTCGTCGCCGCCATCACCCCGTGGAACGCGCCCATCATCCTGGCCGTGCTCAAACTCGGCCCGGCCCTGGCCGCCGGAAACACCGTGGTACTCAAGCCTTCCCCCTTCGCGCCACTCGCGATCACGGCGGTCGCCGCGCTGCTGCCCGGCATCCAGGTGATTCACGGCGGCCCCGACACCGTCACCGCGCTCGTGTCCCACCCGCTCGTAGCCAAGGTCGCCTTCACCGGCGGCGAAGCCGCCGGGCGCAGCATCGCCGCCACCGCCGGAGCTGCGCTGACCCCGATCACCCTCGAACTCGGCGGCAATGACCCCGCGCTGTTCCTGCACGACTTCGCGCTCACCCCCGACGATTACGAACGCCTCGTACTGGCGTCGTTCGCCACGGCGGGCCAGGTGTGCATGGCCGCCAAGCGCCTCTACGTGCCCCGCGCACGCCGGGACGAGTTCCTCGACTCGTATCTGGCTGCAGCCCGGCGCATCCTGGTCGTCGGCGACCCCCTGGACGAACGTGTCACCATGGGCCCGCTGGTGAATCGCGCGGCGGTCGAACGCCTCACGGACCTGATAGCCGACAGCCGCCGCCGCGGCGGCCGGATGATTCCGCTGGCCGCCGCCCCCGACGCCGGCCCCGGCTACTTCCTGACCCCCGCTCTCGCGCTGGACCTGCCGGACGACGCCGCCCTGGTCACCAGCGAACAGTTCGGCCCCCTGGTCCCGTTGCTCACCTACGACTCCGAGGACGAGGCGGTCCTGCGCGCCAACGATTCCGAACTCGGCCTGGCCGCCTCGGTCTGGTCCGCCGACGAGGACCGCGCCTTCGCGGTGGCGGCCAACCTGCAGGCGGGCTTCACCTTCGTCAACACCCACAACCGCACCGGCATGTCCCTGCGCGCCCCCTTCGGCGGCACGAAACGCAGCGGCTTCGGCCGCGAGTACGCCCATGAGGGCCTGCGCGAGTACGTCCAGCCCACCGTGATCCACGCCCCCGCGGCCTTCCGCCCCGGCGGTCCCGGAATGCCGGCCCGCGCCTACCCATCCCAGCGCGGTTAGTCGACCGGGCAAATCAGGGCGCGGCCTGCCTCGGCGAACGTTCGCCGTTGGACAGTGCTGTGGCCTGCTACCCCCTACCAACATCGCCCGCTAATTTTCAGTCGTGCCGCGCCGACTGGTCCGGTCAACGAGCCGACTGGCCGATACTCGGCTGCGGGCGCCGAGGAACAGTCGTCACCAGCGCCATTGGATGTGACTATCGCCCAGAAAATCCAGTGAATGCACCGCGTTCTCGAGACCATCCGGTGTCTCGATCGTCCAGCGACCACCGCTACACCAGTCGATATCCGCCTGCGCCACCTCGTGGCGAACCAACTCCCGATCGCACAGTTCGGTGTAGTCGTCGTCAGCTTCCGGCAGTGCGTCGCTGTGATTCATCCACTGAAAAAAGCGCGCGGCGCGGTCCGAACGGATGCCGCGTTCGGTATCTGAATACTCGACTGTTCCTGTTGCCCACGGGGTCTCGTACCCATATTTGGTGATGAGACCGACGTACACCTGATTTCGGTACAACCGCATCGGCGTGCGCAGATCCATCGGCACATCGTAGCTCTCGACCTTCTTCAGCCTCCAAGAGTCTCGAGCTCCAGGTGGCCAGGTCGACCGTTCACTGTTGGCGGCGTCTGCATCCAGGTAAGTCAGGGTCGGGTCATCGGTGAGAGCTTCTGCGGCGAAGGTGAGCTCTCGTGGGTGGGTCACCTCGAAGACGTCGCGCAAGGTGGCGACCGTATTCGGTACGAGTAGACGCAGTGTGGCGTCCTGCAGTGTTCGTTCGGGTGCGGCATTCCACATCGGGTGCTCGGTCTCCACGCCCTCGATCGGGTCCCATTCCCAGCCAAGTTGGCTCATCTGCTGGCGCAACTGCGCGCGGTCACGAGATGTCGTTGGTCCCACCAGTGCGATGCTGTGAATGCTGAACTGGTTGGTGAACTCGATGATGGTGTAGTCGGGTTCGTTGGTGGGCGCGTGCAGCTTGAGGACTGCACCGTAAGGCAACGTGTCGAGCGCCCATTGCAGCCGTTCGGCGAAATCGTCCCAGCTCGTGCATGTTTCGGCGGCATTGCGATGGGTCGGGCGATCCGGAGCCACCGTGGTCAGCTTCCGAGTGATTCCGTAGAGGGCGTCCTCGGGGCCATCGTTGTTCGCCACGGTGTAGCGAAGTCGTTGTGGGGAGGCTTCCCAGCCATCGCGGAATATTTCCACCAGCGCGGCCGCTACCTCCTCGCGAAATCTGTCGATGTCGGTCCATGCGGTCGAGACCTCGCCCACCGCCGTGTTGCCGAGATCCTCGAACACCGTGGAAGGGCCCCACATGGGTCGGTCGTCGGCGCGGATCACCTCCCCGGTGGTCAGATACAACGCACCGACATTGGTCGTCCGATGCGTTCGGAGGATGTCCACCAAACGCCGTCGCCCTTCCTGTTCGACCGGGAGCGCAACGATGACCTCGACACCGCCGTTGTCACGAAACAGCACTCGGTACCCGGTCTCGACATCACGGATCTGGAGCAGTGCGCCCTCATGCTCACCGAGAGGGTAGGGATACAGGTACTGCGGCAGCTCCTCGAGCAGTTGCTGCCAGTTGTGATCGACCATCGCTTGTCCCCGCACATTCTCGCTGACCGAACGATTCGGTCACCGACAACATAATGACGTCGGCCGACACCAGTGGATCCTGCGGTCGTCTGCAGTAGCGGATGTTGCTGTGCCGCAGTCAATTCCACCGAGCCTGCGGCGTGCTGGCAAGTCCGGTCTTCGCGCCATGCGGCGAAGAGGGCGTTCACGGATCTTGACGTACTAGTCGTCCATCCTCTCAACCTCTACCTGATCTGCCGTTTCCTTCTAGCGTGTTGTTCCCCTCCGAAGGGCCAGATGATCGGCGCTGAGATGTCAGCCGGCATACTTGAATAGCCAACCGGCGGAACATAATTCAGGATGAACGTTCCTCCAGACTTGGCTGATGCAATCACTGATACGATCCGACAAGCTTTGCCCCGATCTCTTCCTTGCACGGAGCGCCGATGTCTTCAATCCACTCGCCATACGACGCTGAGCGCAACGCGGCAGACTGGATGAGAAGAATGGGCTACTTCGATGCGCAGGTAACCCGGCGTGGTGCAGACGCTGGGCTCGATGTCATCGCCGAGAACGCGGTGGCTCAAGTGAAGTGGCAAGGTGTAAAGGTTGGCCGGCCGGCGATCCAGAATCTCTTCGGCGCCCGCGGTTTTCACGTCGTGGACATGCTCTTCTTCTCGTCCTCGGGTTACACCACGCAGGCCGAAGTGTGGGCCACCGAGCACGGCGTCGCACTGTTCTACTTCGATGCCGACGACGGTTCCATCATGCCGGAGAACATCCACGCCCAACGGTTGGCCCGCAGCGGCGGAATCCAGACATCGCCGATATTGGACTACTCCGGCATTGTTTCGAAGCCCACGCCCGCACCGGCCACGTCCTCGAGCGGCAGGCTGGACCCAGTGGGGGTACTACAGGTCATCGGCAGCCTTTTCTTCGGACTTGTAGCGCTGTTTTGCCTGGTCGGAACCTTCGGGCATCTCAGTACGGACGATGGCGGCGCATCAGGAGGACTGTGGTTCACATCCTTCGTCGCATCGACAATTGCAAGCATCTGGCTGAGAAGTATTGGGAGATCGCGTCTCTCGTGATATTGCGAGAGTGGCGTCTGCTACCTCGTTAGGAGTACCCATCGATTCCCGACGCATCATCCACTGGGTACATCGGCGAGTCCGGGCCCCGTGATCGGTGAATCGTGACGGCACCCCGACCGATGGGATGTCGTAGCGGCGGAATCTGACGTCAGGGTTCAGCTTGACATCCGTGCGGTGGCCGATTCCGGTCCGCGCGTCACGCGGCATGTGCGGACATGGAGAATTGACGGTTGCAGATGGGTGTCACGGAAGTCGGTAAGTTCGCTTATGGTGTTGCGACTGTGAGAGATCAGGGAGAGATGACTGACGACGGATGGACTCGGCTGCTCGAGGATATTCCGTTGTTCTTGTATCCGGAGTATGACGAACAGCTCGAGAGGGTGTGGCCGAAGACCGGCGAGTGCATCGAGCTTCGTGATGTGGCGAGCAACGACCGCATCCTGTTCTTCGCCAACGGCGACATCGTGGAGATCTGGGTGATGGTCCCCGATGATCCGCAGGCCGCGCAGCGCCTGCTCTCGGTCTTGCAACGCCAACAAAAAACCGCCAGGACCCCTGTGCCGCATCCCGATTCAGGAGAGCTGATTCCACGCGAGGAAGCCCTGTGGCATCCGGTTCCACGGTCGGAGAAATTCCGGTGGACGAGTTGGCGGCACCCCGCCGACGACTACAAGCCTCAGGTCGCGGCCGCTGTTGTCGAGGTTCTGCGAGACGGTCTGGGCTCGGACTCCAGTCGGATACGTTACCGGGCATGGAACTATCAAGGCCCTGCTCGTGGGCTGCTGGGGATCTCGTACCTCTCGACCGTCGAGCCTGATCGGCCAACCCAGCGTGGTGTGCCTCCACGGTGTTCGGAATGGGCGGACTTCATCGACCGATTGGATTGGGCAGTGACCACCCTGCCCCTGGGCGAAATGCTCGTCCTCTCCGCCCCGGCGAAGGGCAGAGAGTCCTGCCACGTGCAGTTCTATCAAATTCCGGGTAGTCCGTCGCGGGCCCACGAGTGCATCATTTGGGACGAGGCGGGGCTGGCGATCGGCGATCTCAATGTGCGGATGACCGGATTGGGTTGGATCTGGGATCCTGAACACCTCGGTGGTGAGGATGATCCCGTCTGGAGACGACCGTGGGTCCATGCCACCGCCTATCCGACCGTGCGGGCCGCGGCCGAACTCACCGCAGCGACGTTCCGTGATATCGCGGGTGTGGTTTCCCCCTCGGAGCTGGTGTTCGAGTCGATGTCCGAACCTGTGGTGACCTATCTGGCCGCCGAATTGGGGTTGAACCGCAAGCCTTGAGCGTCACCGAACAGACTGAATTCGCAGGCAGTAGCGGATGTTTGGGAGCGACCCCGCCGCTCGCGCCGTCGTGGCAGCGACAGCCGACCTCGGCGAATGTGTACACGCCCCGCCCCGCGTGAGAGAGCCCCTGCCGAACACCCTCCCGTTGCCATCAACGCCGCAGAGCGCGACCGGTTTTCGAGTCCGGACACGTGGCGAGCCGCTCGGGTGTGCCCTCGAACACCAGTTGCCCACCGTGGCGTCCCGGCCCGGGTCCGAGATCGATGACGTGGTCGGCCTGGCGGACGACATCGAGGTTGTGCTCGATGACCACCATGGTGTTGCCCTTGTCGACGAGGGTGCCGAGTAGCTCCAGCAGGGTGTCGATATCGGAGAGGTGCAGGCCGGTCGTCGGTTCGTCGAGGACGTAGAGGGTGTTGTCGCCGCGGCGGGTCAGTTCCTTGCCGATCTTCAGCCGCTGGCATTCGCCGCCGGAAAGAGTGGTCAGCGACTGTCCGAGGCGCAGGTAGCCCAGGCCGACTTCCTCGATACGTCGCAGCGGTCCGGCGACCCCCGGTTCCCGCAGGCGCGCCGCGGCTTCGGTGATGGTGAGGTCGTCGATATCGGCGATGGTCAGACCGTCCACCGTGTACCGGAGTACCTCCGGGGTGAAGCGCCGTCCGCCGCATGATTCGCACACCGTTTCCTGGCCGTCCATGAAGGCCAGATCGGTATAACTGACGCCGAGCCCTTTACAGGCTGGGCACGCACCGGCCGAATTCGCGCTGAACAGAGCGGGACTCACGTCGTTGCGGGTGGCGAACAGCCGCCGGACAGCGGGCGCGATACCGGCATAGGTGATCGGCGTCGAGCGCCGATTGGTGGTGAGCGGACGTTGATCGACGACGGTGGCGGGATGGCGATCGATCAATTCCGCTACCAGACTTGACTTCCCGGATCCGGCGACCCCGGTCAGCACCGTCAACACCCCGGTGGGAATATCGACGGTGAGCCCGCGCAGATTGTTTCGCGTGGCATTGTCGATCCGCAGCTTGCCGGTGGGAGTGCGGTGTTCGCGTCGGATGCGGCGCTCTCGCAATCCCCGTCCGGTCGGGGTGTCGGCGGTGCGCAGCGCGTCGAACGATCCCTCGAATATCACCTCACCGCCGGCGGTCCCCGCTCCCGGCCCGATTTCCACAATCCGGTCGGCGATACGCATGATCTCGGGATCGTGCTCGACGACCAGCACGGTATTCCCCTTGTCCCGCAACTGTTTCAGCATCCCGGTCAGCGATCGGACATCATGCGGATGCAGACCCATGGTGGGCTCGTCGAAGATGTACAGCATTTCGACGAGGCTGCTGCCGAGATGCCGCACCGTCTTGACGCGTTGTGATTCACCGCCGGAGAGGGTGCCGGTGGGCCGGGCCAGCGACAGGTAGCCGAGTCCGATATCGGTGAGCGCGACGAGTCGCTCGCGCAGGGCGGCCACCACCGATGCGACACTCGGATCCGGCACGCCCGCAACCACTTCGGTGAGCTCGGCGATCTCCATGCCGCTCATCTCGACGATGGTGCGGCCCAGCACCCGGGCCGAGCGGGCGGCGGCGTTCAACCGATCGCCACCGCAGTCCGGGCACGGCCGGGTGTGGGTGAACTTCCGGAGCACGGCCTGCTTACGTTCGGAGAGGTCGTCCGCGGTGTGCAGGTAGACCCGTTCGAACCGCTCGATGACCCCCTCGTAGTCCTTCGGGGGACGGGTGCCCAGCCGTGTCGCCGCGGTTCCTCCGTACAGCAGCGCCTGTCGTTCGGACTCGGTCCACTCGCGCAGCGGAGTGGTCGGGTCGAACGAGCCGATGTCCGCGTACTGCCGGTACCAGTACTGCCCGTCGCCGAAG
Source organism: Nocardia sp. NPDC055321 (assembly GCF_053645575.1). Classification (NCBI taxonomy): domain Bacteria; kingdom Bacillati; phylum Actinomycetota; class Actinomycetes; order Mycobacteriales; family Nocardiaceae; genus Nocardia; species Nocardia sp. NPDC055321. Next base: position 90,814 of record NZ_JBSHMS010000026.1, on the reverse strand, counting down.
CCCGGCAGCAGGATCGCACCCTGCTCCAGTGACCTGTCCAGGTCCAGTACACGCTCGACAGCGGTGGACATCGTCTGCCCCAATCCCGAACAGGCCGGGCACATTCCGGCCGGATCATTGAACGAGAAGTGGTTCGACTCCCCCACATGCGGGGTGCTGATCCGCGAGAACAGCAGGCGCAGATAGCTGTACACATCGGTGATGGTGCCGACGGTGGAACGGGCATTGGCTCCGAGCCGCCGCTGGTCGATGACCACCACCGGTGACAAACCCTCGATGTGTTCCACCTCCGGCCGAGTCCAGCGTGGTAGCCGATTGCGCACGAACGGGGGGTAGTTCTCGTTGACCTGATATCCGGCTTCGGCGGCGATGGTGTCGAAGACCAGCGACGACTTCCCCGATCCGGAAACGCCGACGAAGACGACGAGGCTGTTGCGCGGCACATCGAGGTCTATCCGGCGCAGATTGTTCGTGCGGGCGCCACGAATGCGGACCGAGCGGTGTTGCGCGAATGTGGTCATGATTCGACGTTATCGACAGATGTGGCCGGATCCTGGCCGCAATCAGCGGCATGATGGAGCCATGGCCGATGTGACCCGTCGTATGCTCGAACTGCTGGCTCAGCTCCAGACGGGGCGGCGGTTCAGCGGTAAGGAACTGGCCGCTCGGCTCGAAACCAGCCCGCGCACCCTGCGCCGCGATGTGGAACGGCTTCGCGAGTACGGCTACCCGGTGTCGACACAGCCCGGGCCCAGCGGCTTCTATCAACTCGCCGCCGGCCGGACCCTGCCGCCGTTGGTACTCGACGACGACGAGGCGGTCGCCACGCTGGTCGGCCTGACCCTGCTGGGTGCAACGGCCCCACGAGAACCCTTCCGCGGCAATGGATTCGCCCCCGCGGCCGACCGCGCCTTCGGCAAACTCGACCAATTCCTGCCGCATCGCCTGCGGCCGGCCGTGGTCGCGCTGCGCGAAACCGTGGAGGCCGCACCGCAGAACGCACCGGCGGTGCGACCGGAGGCACTGACCATCCTCGGCACCGCGGCGGCCCGGCACGAATACGTCACCTTCACCTACCTCGGCCGGGACGGACAGACCTCCCACCGCCGGGCCGAGCCGTACCGCACGGTCTACCTCCACCTGCGCTGGTATCTGCTGGCCTGGGACGTCCGGGCGGCCGACTGGCGTACCTTCCGCCTCGATCGGATCGACGCGATCGTGCCCACCGCAAGCCATTTCACCCCGCGCCCACTGCCGGCCCGGTCGGGCGCGGAGTATCTGCGTGCGGGGTTGAGCGCCGGCCGCCACCGTGCGGTCGTCACCATCGAGACCTCCGCCGCCGCCGTCGCGGACGTCCTCAAATTCCAGGACTGCGAGATCGAGTCCCTGGGGCCGGACCGCTGCCGCCTGATCGTCCAGGTGGATTCGTTCCACTGGCTGATTCTCCAGGTCGGAATGATCGGCGCGGAATTCGCCATCGAGGAGCCCGCCGAGTTCCGCGATCACGCAGTCCGGCTCGCCGACCGGCTGCACCGGGCCGCCGAGCCCCGGCCCACGTAGGAGGGATGTGGTACCCGTCCGGCCGGGGATGGGTACCGCCGCAGGGACTTCCGATCAGCGCGAGCTCGCGCCCCGCCGCCACAGGGCGATGCCGAACGCGGCGGCGAGTGCCACCACGGCGGCACCGCCGAGGATCCACCCCAGGTTGCTGCCATCGTCACTGTCCTCGGTGGCGGCCGGGGCCGCCAGTGCGGTCGTGGGAGCCGGCGCCCCGCCGAAGGTCAGGGGGATCGAGGTCAGGATCTGGGTGGGATTCGTCAGGCTGGTGACGCTGAGGGTGCAGGCGCCGGGGGCGGACTCGCAGTTGGTGGCGCCGACCGAGGCGGCCAGGACCAGGGTGCGTTTGCCGCCGTTGGGTTGCCACGCACCCGTCGCGTCCGCCGCGCCGAGCAGGGCGCCCGAGAGGTTGCAGTCCGCGGGCGAGACGATCTGCGGTTTGCACTGGCCGACGGCGACGCTCGCGAGGTTCGCGGGCAGGCCGGCGAGCGTGACCGTGATCGACTGGCCGGCGGCAACACCCGTCGACTGATCGGCCTGGAGCACGGGGTCCGCCGTGGCCGTCGGAGCGCCGCACGTCAGGGCCGTCGCGGTGGCGGCCGCGAGCAGGGCGACCCGCGCATCGAGTCTTCTCATTGTCATTTCTCCTCCGGGGACGTTCGCGAGCGCCGCCGATCGGCGATCGCGATGGCGGAAACCAGGGCCAGCAGGACGGCGGTGGCCGTCCACAGTGGCGTCGAGGGACCCGAGACGTCGTCGTCCCGGGAAGTGGCGGGCGCGGGGAGCGCCGCCGCGGGCGGGCGGGTTCCTTGGAACACCACCGCGAGTTGTGCGGAATTGGCTTCGATCACCGCGGCGGGTTCGCTGCCGGGCAGCGGCGCGGCGGCGATCACGCAGGGCTGTGTGCCGCAATCGATGTCGTGGAAGCGCTGATGCGCGGTGAGGGTGACCGTGGGGAACGTGCCGTCGCCGGAGATGTTGACGAAGGTCGCGCCACCCTCGAGATCGCAATGCTTGATGCCGCTCGTGAAACCCTGTTTGCACAGGCCGACGGCCACGGCCGCGAGTCCGGGCCGGAAACCGCGCCCGTCCACGGTGATCCGCTGGCCCTCGGTGAGATCGGTATCGACGGAGATGGTGATGGCCGCACCGGAATCGGCGGCGGCGAGCGACGGCTGCCAGCTCGCACCGGCGACTACGGCCAGCACGGTCAGGGCTCGGGCGATGGCGGGACGGATCACGGGGTGTTTCCTTCCGGAGCGAGGCGAGCGGGCGCGAACGGTCGTGGGGCGCGCACGCACATCAGCGCGGTGAGCAGTACCGGGAGCGACAGCAGCGTCACACCCGTTCCGGTACCGGCGCTCGCACCGATCAGCGCGACGAAACCGAGTCCCGCCAGGGCCGCGAGCATGGACAGCAGTCCGGTGTGCACGGCCCGCGCGGGCGAAACAACTGATCCCGCAGCGGCATCCAGCGCACGCGCACCGCACGCGGCCGCGCCCAGCGTCACCGCGAGGCCGAGCGTGAGAGTGACTCGGCCGGGCGCGGTCGCGATCAGCAGCGCTCCCCCGGCCGCCACGATCAGCGCGAGGGGTACCGCATCGGGTTCGACAGCGGGCAGCGCCGCGACCACGATCGCCGGCGCCACCGCCAGCAGCAGCAACACGCACTGCTCGGCATCGAGCGCGTTCCAGCGGAACAGCAACAGGTGCAGGCCCGGCAGCACCGTGCCGCCCACCGCGAGGCCGACGCCGGCGTATCCGGCGACCAGCCCCCTGCTCCACCCCGGTGAGGTTCGCTCACCGTCGGATCCGCGCCGAATGGAAACAGCCTGCGCGGCAACCGATTCTGGCAGCAGCAATACCGAGCCCAGTAGCACACAGGCGATTCCGGCGACCCGCAAGGCGGTTGCGGGCGCGGTGTCGGACAGTGCCGACACCCCCGCTGCCACGCCGATCCCGCCCCACTGCGCCAGATGCCACCCGGTGAGCGTCCGCCCGCCCCGCGCCACCGCGCTCACCCGCCCGCACCCCAGCACCGGACCGGCGGCCAGAGCGGCGATCACCACCGCGGCGGTGAAGACACCGACGTGCGTCACGCTCGCGGCGATCAGGATGGCCGCGCCGCTCACCAGCGCGAACAACCCCGCACGACGCGGCGCGAGCGCCAGCCGAGGGCCGAGAAGCGCTGCGCCGCAGGCACACAGCAGCGCGGTCAGCGCCACGTAACCGACGACCGCGCCCGGAATTCCCAATCGCCCGCCGAAGGGTTTGGCCAGCAGCACCAGCGCGCCGCCCGCCACCGGCCCGGCGAACATCCCGGCAACCAGCAGTGCCGCGGTGGCGCGGGACGAATCGGAGGTCACCATGTCACCCTCCTCTGGCGTTTCGCTGATGGAAACGCGGTTTCGGAATTGCCATATTGAACCCGCACCGCAATCGGGTGTCAAGGCCAGGCCGCGCCGAAACAACACGGCAACAAGGCACTTCGGTTACCGGGGATTTCGGGAACGTGAAAATCCCGACCAGCGCTGGACAGAACTCCGACGCGGGTACAGAATCGGCTCTATTGGAAACGCTGTTTCGATGTACGAAACAGAATCCCACACCGAAGGAGGCCGGCGGATGATCCGAGTCGCGGCCGCACAACTGGCCGCGGGCACCGATGTCGCGGCCAACCTCGACGCCTGCCTGCGCATGATCGACGCCGCCGCGGACGCGCGAGCCGAACTCGTGGTGCTGCCCGAGTTCTGTAACCACCTATCCTGGTACGACGACCGCGTTCACGCGCACCGAATGGCCTGCCGAATCCAGGACCCCTTCCTCACCGCCATCGCCGACCGCGCCTGTCGCCACGCGATCTACGTCAAGATCGGCGTCACCCTCGCCCGCGACGACGGCCGCACCACCGGCACCAGCCTGCTCTTCGGCCCGGACGGCGCCCTGCTCGGCGAATCCGACAAACAGATCCTGATGGGCGCGGAAAACGATTACCTCGACCCCGGACTCGACGATTCCCCGGTGATCGAGACCCCCCTCGGCCGGATCGGCATGTACGCCTGCATGGAGGGCGTCATCAACGAGGTCACCCGCTCGCTCACGGTGCGCGGCGCGCAGCTACTGCTCAACAGCCTCAACTCCTTCGCCATCGACGAAGCGGGCCTGCACATTCCCGTGCGCGCCGCCGAGAACAAGGTCTGGGTGGTCGCCGCCAACAAGATCGGCCCGCTGCTGCCCGGCGATCAACTGCCCGCGATCGCCGACCGGCTCGGCGTTCCCCCGGATCGGCTGCACGGGGCCGGGGAGAGCCAGATCGTCGCACCGGACGGGACCTGTGTGGCGATGGCGCCGGCCGCCGGTGAGGCCCTCGTCTTCGCCGACATCGACCTCACCCGCGCCGATGACAAATACCGGCCCGACGGCACCGACGTGATCGCCGCGCGCAGGCCCGCGATCTACACCCCGTTGCGCGCGGACGCCCTGCGCAGCGCCGCCGCCGGTGCGGACCATCTCACCGCGGCCGTCAGCGTCCCCGATCCGCACGCCATCGCCCGCATGGCACCCGACCTGGACCTGATCGTGCTGCCCGAGCTGGCCGCGGTGACCATTCCGGAAATCGTTCGCGCACTGGCGAATACGTCCTGCCGCGTGGTGACCTCGCTCCGCGCGGGCGGCGCGCACCACGGGGTACTCATCGACGCCGGCGGAGTGGCGGGACGGCAGCCGCAACTGCACCCCACCGCCCGCCATCCCTGGCTGACCGAACCGGGCGACGAGCTCACCGTATTCGCCCTGCCCTGGGGCAGACTCGCGCTCGTGGTCGGCGACGACGCGCTGTTCCCCGAGACCTTCCGCCTGGCCGCGGTGCAGGACGCCGACGTGGTCGCGGTGGCCCACACCCCGGGCGAGGAGTGGGAACTGCGGCTGGGCCTGCCCGAGCGGTCGGCGGAGAACCGGCTCAACATCGTCGCCGCCGGATTCGCCCCCGACCGGGCGCTGGTCGGCGGAATCTACGGCCTGAGCCCCGATTTCACCCTGTGGTCCGCCTGGCGCGGCCCCTTCACCGGCGTGATCAGCCACCCGGAGGTCACACCGGTCCCGCCGAGCGCCACCGTGGTCCGCGCGACGATCCGCCCCGCCCAGGCCGTCAACCGGCTCATCTCCCGAGGCACCGACCTCGTCGCCGGACGACCGCGCCGGCCCATGGACGCCATGACCGGACAGCGATGAGAAGGCGCACGGAACAACGACCCGCACAACCCGACCGGAGCGAAGATGAGTGAAACCGTGCAACACGTCGAGCAGATGGTCGACGAGAACCCCCGCACCGACGTCACCGCGACGTTCCAGGAGTGGCGCGACCTGCTGACCGGCCTCCGATCCCGCATCGCCGAGCGCTTCGAGCTCGTCCGCGATCCGAGCACCGACGACCTGGAAAGCTACGGCGACCCGGCCACCGGCCCCGCGGGCAGCCTCGCCGCCTACTCCGGACCCGAAATCGACTGGCTGGTGCACTCCTGGATCGGTGATCCCCGAACCGGATTCGTCAATCTGCACCTCACCGCGTGGCTGGGCCCGCAGATCCGGGTACCGCACTTCGGTTCGGCGCTGCTGCTGTGGCCCGAGGGCTGGTTCTACGTGGACGCCATTCCGCGCGGCGACATCATCGGCGACGGCGCGTATTTCGACTCCTACTACGCCGAGAACGACGCGCCCTGGCTCGATTTCAAGCAGGAGCACCCCGACTTCACCTGGTTCACCAGTCGCACCGGCTTCATTCGAGGCAGTCTGTCACCGACCGCGCACTGCTACTCCTTCCCCGCGACCCGGCCCAATCTGGACACCGTCGCGGACCTGCTCACCGCGCGGGTCGAGCAGTGGCTGGGCTGGGTGGCGGCGGCCGAACCCGTTGCGGCCGAAGACCGTCCGGCACTGGCCGCACGGGACCTGGCCGTGCGGCGCAACATCGCCGAACGCGACCCCGCGAACGTCATGGGCGAGCGCCTCTTCGGACCCGAACTCACCAACCGGCTCGTACGCGCGCTCTGGGGCGGCGACCGCGAACTGCCCCGGCCCTGAACGCTCTCCCTGAAAGGCAGGACCGCATGGCCCTGATTCGATCCCTGTGGTGGGCCGCGCGCACCGGCGGCGAATCCCCCTTCGACACCGCACATCTCAAGGTGTACTACCCCGCGACGGCGACCGGGGACGACGCCGAACGGCTGACCGGCGTATTCGCCCCCGATCCCGCGCGGACCCCGTTGCCGGTCGTGGTGTTTCTGTCCGGGGTCAACGTCGGCCAGGACTCCTATCGCCGCTATGCCACCGCCGTGGCCGAGGCGGGCTACGCGGTGGTGACCATGGATCGGGTCGCCGAGTTGTTCGGCGGGCAGCGGGGTCTGACCCCCGGGGTCGACCTGGACGCCGCCCGCCCCGACGCCTACGGCACCCGGCCCACCTGTCCCGCGATCGGCGCGATACTCGAGGCGCTGTCCGAGCTGAACGCATCACCGCCCCTGCGCGGCGCGCTCGACCTGGAACGGGTTGCCCTGGGCGGGCATTCGGCGGGCGGCACGGTCGTGTTGCAGTCCGCACGCTACTTCCCGTCCGTGGCGGCGGTGTTCGCCTGGGGCGCGCACACCATGGTCGCCACCATGCTGGGCTGGGATCCCGGGACCGTGCTGCCGGCCCAGGTGAACTGCCCGGTGCTGCTGGGAGTGGGCGACGACGACGGCGTCATCCGGGGCAGCGCGGACCGCTACGGCGAGGACGGCGCGGATCGCCCCGACCCCGTGCGGCGCACCTTCGACGAGGCGCTGCCCGCCGGTGAGCATTTGCTGGCGGTCGTGCCGGGCGCCAATCACTTCGGCATCGCCGACGCCGACCCCACGGCCGCGCGCGCGTTCCTCGACGGCCCCGGCGGGATCGACGCGGTCGCGCCGTTCGCTCGTCTCACCACGCTCTTCCTGCACGCGCACCTGCGCGGCGATCCCGCGGCGAAAACCGCACTTGCCCGGCTCGGCGACGAGCCACCCGAGACCGGCATCACGCTGATTCGCCGATAGGAGCACCCGACGATGTTGAAGAACTTCTGGTACGCGGTGGAATTCGCTGATCAGGTCACCCGGGAACCGCGCAAGGTGACCTGCCTGGGACAGGACTTCGTGCTGTACCGGACACAGGCCGGCACGGTGGTGTGCCTGTCCGACCTGTGCGTACACCGCGGCGGCGCGCTGTCGATGGGCACGGTGACCGGCGACTGCATCACCTGCCCGTATCACGGCTGGCAGTACGACGCCGAGGGCGCGTGCGTGCGCATCCCGGCCAACGCCGCCGAGCGGAACATCCCGCGCAAGGCCCGGGTGGACAACTACCCGACCCGCGAACAGGACGGCATGGTCTGGGCGTTCCTGGGTGATCTGCCCGAGGCCGAACGCCCGCCGATTCCGGATCTTCCGCAGTGGAGCGATCCCGCGTTCAAGGCCGTGCAGTACGAGATGGTGATCGACGCCAACTACGAGCGCACCTTCGAGAACGTCGTCGACGCCTCGCACACCCCGTTCGTACACGGCACGTCCTTCGGCAACCCCGATAAGCCGGAGATCCCGGATTTCCGCGTGCGGCAGACGGAGTGGTCGGCAGAAGCCGATATCGAACTGAGCCCGCCGTTGCCCAAGGGCCTGTGGGGCGTGCTGGCCCGGCGCCGGCCGCGACCGGAGTACGTGACCGTCACCAACGCCTGGTACCTGCCGAACATCGTGAAGCTGCACGTGCGCCTGCCGATCGGCGACCTGATCCTCTACGACTTCAATATCCCGCTCTCCCAAGACAAGACGCTGATCAAGATCCTGGGCTTCCGGAACTTCTTCACCGGGGACTGGGCCGACGCCAACACCCGCAAGCGGATCGAGAAGATCCTGCTGCAGGACCGGCCGGTCGTGGAGGCACAGCGACCCGAACTGCTGCCGTTCGATCTGTCCGACGAGTTGCACGTGCGCAGCGACGCCCTGCAGGTCGCCTACCGGCGCCGCCGGCTCGAACTGATCAAGATGGGCTGGTGGGTGGGCGGAGACGACATCATCACCGGTGACGCGCCCCGCCGCACCGCGACCGTCATCCCCTCCCCCGGCCGCCGCGACAATCCCGAATTGGCCAGTGCCTGGGTGCACAAGGCCCGAACCGGAGGCGATCCCCGATGACCACGACCAGCCTGCCCACCGCGCTCAGCGAGCGCACACTCGACGCCCTGACCTCTGCGCTGCACCTCGAGACCACCGAGGACATCCCACTCACCAGTGCGATGTCCCCCGACCCGGTCGGCCGGCTGCGCGTGCTGCGCGGCGGCCCGATCGACAAAGCCGTGACCGTCGATCTGGTGGTGCCGCCGCTGGGCCTGGACAGCCACATGGTGTTCGCGTTCACCGGAAGCGATTCCGCGGTACCGCATTTCACGCTGGACTCGGTGTTCGCCGGTGAGTATTACGCCATGCACCTGGACCTGATTCCCCGCGCGGACCTGGCGGTGCACCTGGACTACCTGGACGCCGCGTTCCTGCCGCTGACGCCACTGCTGGAACAGGCGTGGCAGCTCACGGGCGTCTCCCCCGCCGCGATCGGCCCGCGCCAGCGCGCGATGATGTCACCGTGGATGCTGGTGTGCCGCGCCACCTCCGAAGCCTTCGGCGAACTCACCGAGACCGTGGACGCGTACCTCGCGCACTGGCTCACGCTGCTGGACAAGGGCGTTCCCGCCGTGCAGGCCGATCTGCCCGGCCGGGATCGCGCCAACCGCGCGAATCTCTTCAGCCCCGCCGTCGATCCGGTCTGGGCGCAGGTCACCCGGCTGCTCGGGGCCGAGCAGTGCGAGCGCGTGCGCGGGGAGCTGGTGGCATGAACGCGCCCAGTGCCTTTCAGCAGCGCATCGCCGGCGAGTGGGTGGGGCGGCCGTCCCTGTTCGACGCCGCGGGCACCTGGCAGGGCTTCGAGGACATCCGGCGATCCTCGGTCCACGCGGACGGGACCACCACCTACTACATGGACGGCGGCCTGACCGGCGGCGGGCCGCTCGCGGGCCGCTTCGCGCTGGGCGCGCCGTTCGCCTTCGGCGTGCTCGACACCGGCGGCGACCGCGTCTACACCGGCCCCGACTTCTTCGGCTCCGGACAGCCCTACGGCGGATTCGTCGACGCCAACTACTACGGACCCGGCTGGCAGGTATCGCTGAACACCTGGAATCAGACGATCGACGACACCCAGGTGTATTCGTCGGTCCTGTACCAGGGTCCGGCGATGGTCGGGGTCTTCAACGGGGTGTACACCCGCGACCCGGACCTGGCCGAGGCCCGCGTCGAACACGAAACACGATGTGGTGCGACGGTTTTCCGGGTTCCGACCAAGGACAAGAGCCGCTACACCGGCGAGCTCGAACTGTGGGGCGCCGATCAGCGCTCGCTCGGATCGGTCCGCATGGAGCTCGAGATCGACCCGGTCAGCCTGGTGGTGGCCGACCATCGGCTGACCATCTCCGGGGCGATGGAATCGAGTTCACGGTTCACCGTGCGCCGGGACGGAGTGCGCTCGTTCCACGAGGGCCCCGACATCTGGGGCAACGGAAATTCTTACGGCCGCGCGCATTTCGTGCGCCTGCACACCGCCGACGGCCGCCGCCTACACGGCCGCGAGTTCATGATGGACGCCGAACCCGGCATGGGCGCGGGCGGGCACATGGCCGTGGTCTATCACCTGTTCGAGCACAACGGCCTGACCGCGGTCATGCACGGAACCCTGGAGCGAGCATGAGCACGGTCGTGATCACCGGAGGAACCCGCGGCATCGGGCTGGGGATGGCGCGCGCACTGCTCGCGGGCGGCCACCGGGTGGCGGTCTGCGGTACCGATCCCGAGCGGGTGGAGAAGGTACGGGCCGAGCTGTCCGGGGAGGCGGTGGTGCTTACCGCCGACGTCACCGATCGCGAGCAGTTGCGCCACCTCTGGGACGCGGCCGCGGACCGATTCGGCGGCGTCGACATCTGGATCAACAACGCCGGCATCTCCCACGATCGCAAACCGCTGTGGGAGCTGCCCGCCGCCACAGCGCAGCAGGTGATCACCACTAATCTGCTGGGCGTGATCAATGGATCCGCGGTGGCGGTGGCGGCGATGGCGGACGCGGGCGGCGGACACGTCTGGAACATGGAGGGCCTCGGCAGCGACGGCCGCACCGTGCCCGGACTGGCCGCCTACGGCGCCAGCAAGCGCGCGGTCACCTACCTGACCCGGGCACTGAGCAAGGAAGCGCCGCCGGGCGTCTCGGCCGGACTGCTCAGTCCCGGCATGGTGGCCACCGATCTGCTCACCCACGGCTACGACGACCCCGCCGAACTCGCCAAGGCGCGCAAGGTGTTCAACATCCTCGCCGACACCGTGGACACCGTCGCCCCGTGGCTGGCCGAACGCGCCATCTCGCGCGCCCGCAACGGCGCGCACGTGCGCTGGCTGACCACGCCGAAGGTGATCGGGCGGTTCGCGGCAGCTCCGTTCCGGCGTCGCGATCTGTTCGCCGGATGAGCGCGGCCGTCGACTACCCGGTGTCCCTCGCGGTCGAGGACTTCGTGCCGGTGCTGTTCACCACCGCCGGGGTCCTGCTGCTGGGACGCATCGTGCCGCCCGCTCGCGCGGTGGCCGCGGCGGTGCTGATCGGCGCGGGCGGATTCGCCAAGGCCACCGCGAAACTCATCGCCGCGGCGGGCGGACCGGATCTGCCGTGGTTGCGCGGCATGCTGTTTCCCTTCCTCGCGCTCGGATTCGGGGTGCTGTGCCTGGAATTGGCGCGGCTGCGCCAGGGATCGACGCCGCGCTGGCTCGCGGTGACGGTTCCCGCGCTGCTCACGCTCTGCGCGCTGGGCGCGGTGGCCGCGCGCGACCCGATACCCATGCTCGTGAGCACCACGGTCTTCGCGACCATCACCGGGGTCTACCTGATAGACCGGGCCCGCTCCCAGGGCGACACGGTCAGCGCCGGGCTGTTCGGGCTGCAACTGCTGGGGTTCTTCATTCTCGGCCCGCTGGCCTCACGTGAGGACCAGACGGTGGCCTTGCAATGGGTCGAGCAGTCGTGCAACACCGTCGCCCAGGCCGCCTTCCTCATCGGCGCGTGGCGCCTCTCGGCCACGGCCCGAACGACCGCCGACACCGGCAAGGAGATGATCCGATGACCGACGCCCTGGGCTGGCGCCGCAAGTTCGGAGTGATCGCGCCCTCCACCAACACCATCGTGGAACCGGACTTCTACCGCATGACGGTGCCCGGCGTGACCTCCCACTTCAGCCGCATCCACATCCGCGATCAGAACATGAGCGACGACGCGGGGATGACCCGGCTGCTCGAGCAGATCCGCGCCGAGATCGGCGGGGCCTGCGCGCGGGTGCTGACCTGCGAACCCGACTACATGGTCATGGGTATGTCGGCCGAAACCTTCTGGGGCGGAATCGAAGGCAACCGCCAGTTCATCGAGCAGATCCAGCAGGCGACGGGACTCGAGGTGGCCACCGGGGCCGAGGCATGCCGACGGGCGCTGCAGCTCTACGGTGCCGAACGGATCGGCGTGGTGACGCCGTATCAGCCCATCGGTGACGAGAATGTCGTGCGGTTCTTCGGCGAACTGGGGTTCGAGGTCAAGAACATTCGGGGATTGCGCTGTCCCACGGCAGTTTCCATCGCCCATGTCGGCGAGAACGACCTGCGGGAGGCGCTGCTCGAGGTCGACGGTGACGACATCGACGCACTCGTGCAGTGCGGTACGAACCTGTCGATGGTTCGTTTGGCCGACGAGGCCGAGCGCTGGCTGGGCAAACCGGTGATCGCGATCAACGCCGCGACCTGGTGGATGGCACTGCGCGACAACGGTATCGAGGACCGCATCGAGGGAGTGGGCGGGCTGCTGCGTGACCACTGATCGCCGTGCGCGGTTCTACGGTGTTGGACCTGAGCCCGCGCCGGTCGGTGCGGGTCGCGGCGGGTCCGCGAGCAGCCGATCCGGGCAGGCTCGCGCCCGGTCAGCGCGGTCCGCCCACCGACCCGAGCAACCGGTGCGCCTGGCGAATGACGGCCAGGTCGACCATGCGCCCGTCTTCGTCGAGCACCACCCCGCCGGCGGCGTCCTCGAAGCGGGCAACCACCGCACGTGCTCGGTCCAGCTCGGCGGTGGTGGGTGTGAACACCTCGTTCACCACCGGCACCTGCCCCGGGTGTACGCAGGCGCGGCCGCGAAATCCCATGCGCGCCAGCGCGATCGTCGACTCCCGCAGCGTTTCGAGGTCGCGGAAGTCCGTACGGACCGGCCCCAGCGGCGGGGCGATGCCCGCGGCCGCCGCGGCCAGCACCACCTGACTGCGCGCCCACAGCAGCTCGCGCTCGTCCGCGCCCGGCGTCACGCCGAGTTCGGCGCACAGATCCGCCTCACCCAGTTGCAGCCGGGCCACGCGCGGCGCGGCGGCGATCGTGCGCGCGTCCAGCACCGCCGTCGCGCTCTCGAGCAGCGGGCACACCCCTATGCGGTCCGGAACGCGCTCGTGGTCGTGCAGCACGCGCACCGCGTCCCGAACCTGCCGGGCGGATTCGGTCTTGGCCAGGCACACCGCGCTCACCGCGGGCAATGCCACCGCCCGGAGGTCGTCGTGCCCGAACTCCCCCGGGTTCACCCGGACCCAGATCGACCGCCCGGCCGGTCGCCCGGACAGCCACGAAGCCACCTGCTCGCGGGCGAACTCCTTGTCCGCCAGGGGTACCGCATCCTCGAGGTCCAGCAGCACCACATCGGCCGGACCGGCGGCCGCCTTGTCGAACAGCTCGGGACGGTTGCCGGGGACGTACAGCGCCGAACGCACCGGGGACGCCGCGGGGTGCATCAGTGCTCCCGCAGCAGCGCGCCGAGACCCTCGACGCGATCATCGATACCGTGCTCGCGCAGTGCGTGCCACAGCGTCGCGGTGTTGATGGCGACCACGGGCTTGCCGAGTTCGGCCTCCAGACGCGCGGCCAGGTTCACGAACGACAGATTCGTGCCCACCTGAACGATCGCCTCCACACCAGGTGCGTCGAGGTCGGCGACCACCCGCAAGAGGCGTTCGTCGCCCACCCTGGCGATATCCATCGCCGTGGGACAGCGCAGGCCGGTGATGGCGGCGACGTCGAAGCCGGCTTCGGTGAAGAACCGGCCCACCTCGCGATCGGCGATGGGCTGGTACGGCGAGAACACCGCGATCCGGCGACATCCCAACGCGCGCAGCGCCGCTCGGCACGAACTCGCGCCCGTGGTGACCGGTAGTCCGGTGCGCTCGCGCAGGCGCCGCTCGAAGGCGGCATTGCCCTCGACCCCGCCCCAGAAGGTCTCGGCGGACATGCCCATGACCATCCGATCGGGCTCGGCGGTGAGCACATCGCGGACCGCGGTATCGATGGAGGCGCGAATCTGCCCGAGCAGGGCCTCGAAGTCCGCGTCGTCGCCCATCACCGGGTTCGGGATGTACATCGACCCGGCCCGGTAGGCGATCCCCGGCAGACCCGCACGCCAATAGTCGTGCTCTACAACGGTATTCGTGCTGGGCACGATCACGCCGAAGACGGCGCGCGTACCGACGACATTGGTCATTCGACCGTCCTTCGCGGAGTTTCGATCAAGAAGCCGCCTCAGGAGGCGACCCGGGCCAGGAAATCGTCGACGGCGCGCTGCGCCCGATCGCGGTCGGCCGGCCGCTCGAGCAGCAGCGCGTCCACCAGCAGCGGCGAAACGATCGCCATGACAACCTCTTCCACGGCGTCGGCGCCGTGGACGCCGACCGCGCACACCGCGGCGCGGAAGGGAGCGAGCAGGTCCATGACGTAGCGCTGGCGCAGCAGCGCGCAGTCCGGATCGCTCGCCGAGGCGGTGACCAGCGCACGCAGGAACGCCGCGACCGGCTTGTCCCGCAGGCGATCACACAGCAGGTCGACCTCGGCGCGCAGGTCCGCGACCGGGTCGCCGGAGGGGCGAGCGGGCGGATGCGGCGCGACCTCGATCAGCGCGGCCAGAAAGGCCCGGGGACCGGGCCAGTGCCGGTAGATCGTGCTGCGCGAGACGCCCGTAATCGCGTGCAGGCGTTGCGGAGTCAGCGCCACGGCCCCCTCGCGCAGCAGCAGCTCCAAGGCGGCGGTCAGCACCGCGGTCTCGGTCTCGGTCGCGGGTCCGGCGGGGCGTCCAGGTCGGCTCACAGCAATAAACGATACATCTTGTTTTGGTTATTGATAAGCAGTACATTCCGTATCGGAAATACTTCTTCTCCGAGGAGCGCCGCATGCGTCCACACGTAGAACTCGTCGACGAGAAAGATCTGATCTGGCACCTCGCCGAATTCCAGAACGCCACCGGCACAGCCGAACAGCGCAACCTCAGCTATGACGAGGAGGACGGGTCCGCCTCGCTCAAGGTGCGCTTCACCGGCGACTGGTCCCGCCCGGCCGGGGTGCATCACGCCGACACCGAATGGTTCGTGCTATCCGGCTCGGTCACCATCGGTGACACCGAACTCGGGGCCGAAGGCTTCTGGATGGCGCCCGCCGGGGTGCTCACCCCGGCCATCTCGGTCACCGCGGGCACCGAGATCCTGCTGTGCCGCGAACACGGCGACTGGCGGTTCGACCCGGCCGACGCCGATCTCGACTCCGTGCGTCCCGACCAGCGGCTCACCGTGCTCGACACCGCCGCCATGCCGTGGATCGACGTCAAGGACGGCAGTCCGATGCGCTTCGACCTCGGCGGCACCCCCGTGCCCGGGTTGTACATCAAGCTGCTGCACCGCGACGAGAAGACCGGCTTCTACACGCGGCTGATCAAGGCCAAGCCCGGCTGGCGCGAGGAACCGCTGGCCCACCACCCGTGCAGCGAGGAGGCGTACTGCCTGGACGGGGGTTTCGACTACAACTACGGAAAGATGTGGCCGGGAACGTATTTCTGGCGTCCCAAGGGAATTCGGCACGGGGACTTCACCGCCGACGCCGAGCGGGGCTGCACCTGGATCGTGCGTTCGGACGCGGATCTGGTCGACTGGTACACCGATAACGCCAGCGTGGTCATGTCCGGCGATGCCACCAACTGGGGTCCGGATTTCCCGCACAGCATGTCCCCGCGGTACATCGAGCCGGTCCGCTCGCGCTCGATCGGGCCGTGGACCACACCGTCCTACCAGTAGGCCCGGGGGGTGCGCGCGGTCGTGTCGTCGGCGGCGAGGCGGTTCGGCTTGACAGCACCCCGCGCGTGCCCCCTAATTGTCACCCAACAAAAGAAACGCCGTTTCTTCAAGGGAAACAGGCAATCGCCGTGGGAGTCACCATGTTCCACCGAGGCCCGGCCTTCACCGCCGTCACCGCCCTGCTCACCGCCGTACTGTGCACCGGAGCCACCGCGGCGGCCACCACCGAACTCAGCGGAACCATCGCCATCCCCTGCGCCGCGGGGGTGCTGGAACAGGACACCGCCTGGTACCTGCCGGACGGCGAGCCGACCGGGCTGATCTGGCTCCAGCACGGATTCGCCCGCACCAACGCCAATGTCGCCGCGCTGGCGACCGCGTTCGCCGACGCGGGCTACCTCGTCTTCGCGCCCAGCCTGCCGTTCATGAACTTCACCGGGTGCACCCTGCAGAACCTCGGCGACAACACCGCCTTCCTGCGCAACGTGACCGCGCTGTTCGGCGGCGCGGGCGACGCGACCGGACCGCTGGCCGCCAGCCTCGCCGACGCCGCGCGCAGGGCGCAGCGGCCGGCCCCCGCCCTGCCGACCGATCTGGTGTTCATCGGGCACTCCGCCGGTGCGGAGGCCGTGCTGTTCGTCGCCGACCTCCTGCGTGCCCTGCACCCCGAAACCTGGACGGCACTAAGGGGTTTGGTGCTGCTGGACCCGGTGCGCTCGTTCATCGGCGACAACATCGACCGCGCGCTGACCTCGCTCGACGCGACACGGCTGCCCGTGCTGTCCATCTCCGCACCACCGTCGGCGTGCAACAGTCTCGGCCTCGGCACCCTGGCGGTGCGGACCCGGTTGCATCGCCCGTTCGTCGGCGTCGAGTTGCAGGCGGGCGCGCACACCGACGCCGAGGGCGACAGCTCGGACCTGCTCGGCGAATTGCTGTGCGGCACACCGTCCGCCGTCAACGCGACGGCGGTGCGAACCCTGGCCCTGGCCTGGACCCATGACTACATGACCGGGACGAACACGTCCGACTACTACCCCGCCACCGCGGGCGCGCCGATCGCCGCCGCGCCCACCGCCCGCGTCCTGACCGGTTCCTGAGCCGCGCCGCGCGACGTCACTCGCACCAAGACCCCGGAGATTTCGTATGCTCGCCCCGGTAATCCGCACCCTCGCAATCGTTTTCGCAGCCTGCTTCGGCACAGCGCTCCTCGCCGCGCCCCCGGCGGCCGCCGACCCGGAGGACACCGAACTCACCGCCGCCAGCACCAGCGGCGAACTGTGCCGCCGCGCGCAGATCGAGTCCGCGAACCTGCACTCGAATCGCTTCTACCGCCGGGGCGGCGAACTCCACGACACCGCCTACCCCGACCTCGCGTCCTTCGCGTCGTCGAAGCCACAGGTCCAGCCGCTGACCGTCACGCACTACACGACCTACGAAGACGCTGGCGCGACGCTGCCGAAACAGGTGCGCTGCAAGGGGAAGTCCGCCGACCACATCAACGCGGTGTACGGCGAGAACACCGCCGGCCCCGAGGGCACCTGCGCGGCCGCCAACCGCCGCACACTGCGCGAGGTGGCCCGCTCCCTGACTCCGCAGGAACGCAAGGCCCTGAAGTACCGCCCCAACGACGTCGTGCTCGATGCGGACACCGAGGCCGCGACCGGCCAGCAGTGGCTGGCCGACTTCCCCACGGCGACCGTCGATTCCGCCGGCAGGCTGCACCTCCCGTCCAGCTCGCTGTTCGTGCCCTTGGATACGCCCGGGATACCGGAAGCCTTCAAGGGTCAGCACTACTGCACGCTGGTCGCGCCGTCCCATCTGCTGCGCCTGCTGTCCGGCACGGTCACCCCCTGAGCGGCCTGCGCGCCCGCTCTACCTCGCCGGACGCGGTCACTTGCGGGATTCGCGCCATGGCGAAGGTCAACAGGCTGATCTTGATCTGGCGACCGCTGAACGCACCATCATGCTGATGACCGAGTGCGTTGTCGCCTAGAGATCTACTCAGCTACCGGTGGAGGTCGGTTCTCGATTGCCTGGCGAGCCATCGTCCAGGCCGTTTCGAACTCCTCGGCCGTCAGTTGCTCGAGCGTGCTGGGCTCGACATCCCAATCGTCGGCGCTACCCTCCGCGAGCACACCGTATTTGCGTTCGTACGCCGCAACCGCAGCGAATCCCCCGTGGTCTCGGGCATACATCACTTCCGCGAGCGACGCGGCCGTGACCACCTCACCGGCGCACACACCTACACCCTGCGCTTGGACCCCACCCCGCCGGTCGGCGCGTTCTGGTCGGTCACCATGTACTCGGTCCCGGACTTCTACCTGGTCGACAATCCGATCGACCGCTACTCGATCGGGGACCGCACACCCGGCCTCGTTTACGACTCGGACGGATCCCTCACACTCACAATCAGCCACATCGCCCCCACCGACCCTGTCGCCCGCGCCAACTGGCTACCCGCACCCGCCGGCGAATTCCGGCCCGTGCTGCGAATGTACGAACCCGGAGAGGCGGTTCTGGACCAGTCCTATCGCGTTGCCGCGATCACTCGAGCCTGACCAGCTCTCCGCGCACGCCTGCTGATGCGTCGGGAGGACGAGTCGACGCATCGGTGGCAGCTGAATCTGGCATCGACTACCGGATCCGGTCCTGACACCAGTATCAAGCGACCGCTGACCGCTCGGTTCATGATGGCCGGGGCACCCGCCATCGAACGCACTGATCCGCCGATCACTGCGTCGAGCGGATGTCCTACGTCAGATCGGGCAGGCTAGCTCCCGCAAGTCCAGATGCTTTGCGGCGCATCAGCAATTGCACCGAATTTCAGTTCGGTCAACCGCGCCATTATCTCGAACACATAGTCTTCGCCCAAGGGCTCGGGAGCCGACGATTCATCCGGCAGCGGGTCTCCGTACTCATCGACGACCTCACCTTCCGCGTAGACGATGCGCCGCACCGGGACCCCGTCGATGTACCAGGCGAACCCGTGGACCGTCGAAACACTGTTGGTCACCCACGCCAACGCACGCCCCGTACACGCCAGCGCTTGTACCGCATCATCATCGAAGACCACACGAAACTGCGGATCTGAGATACAGGTCCATCCGCCCACGGACGAAACCCCATAATCGTGCGGTCGCCTGAACACCTCATAGAACTCGACGAGTTCCCGCACTTCGTACGGTCGCCCGGGAAGGTCGGCCGGATCAACCGCTCCGTCAACGGCCAGTCCCTGTACTTTCCACCCCATACCCAACTCCTTCTTGGCGCGCTCGGCATTTCATACGCCAGAACGCACCTCCCGAGGCCGCGTGTCGGTCGATGTGGTTCAGGCAGTCGAAACGCACGATAATCCGCGTTTGGCGCGGCCGCTGCTCACGATGCCATGCCCGGCGTCGGCGCGTTGACGTGAACCTGTTGTCGTCGCGGACATCTGGTACTGGGAACGAGGTCCGGGCGGTGTGGTCTGCCATCACGGCTTCCACTGAATCAGTGCGGATCTGACCGTCGGACCCACCTGACTGCTCGTATCCGCGTCTACCCGCGGGACCGGATGAATCCAGTCGATCAGTGTTATTCGTCAAGAGTGGCGCGCGCTGCGTTCAGTACGACGGGGTCGGTGCAGCCTTGGGCGAATCCGGCGATGCGGCGGCGGATGTCGTGACCGAGGACGCGGGTGCCCATCCGGTCGGCCAGTGGCCGTAGCCAGGGTGGCCGGCATCGGAAGTTGTAGCGCCAGGTGGCCAGGGTGTGGCCAGGTTCGGGAGCGGGGGTGAAGCGCCAGCCGCCGGCGAGCATGTCGAAGAACCATGGTCCTTCGACCATCTTCATTCCCACGGTGGTGGGTGGCTGGTAGGACACGTATTCGCTGGTCATGGTGAGGCGGTGGCGGGAGCGGGTGAAGGTGCGTACGCCTTTGCCCGGGCTGGTGGCTCCGTCGAGGAAGTGCTGTTCGCGAACGAACGGATCCCAGCGGTAGCGGATCTGACCGGTTGTCTGGGATACCGCGAACGCCAAGGCGGGTGGGATCGGCACGGTGACGGACGCTTCCACGACGGGCATACGTCCCATCCTCACACCGGCGACCGCGTGCGAGTCGGTAGCGGCGCCCGGCGATTCAGCCTTCCCCGGTCCAGGCGGCGGGCCGACCGGCGTCCCGGGCGACGGATTCGGCGGTAGAACAACAACCAAATCGATACGACCTCAAGCGATTTCGTTCGTGAGAAACTAGTTGTTGCGTCGCATTTGTCGGTGGCTACCGCGATCGTTCCTGAACTGCGGCAGCTCACGGTCGCGGGCGGTGCTGGACCGCGCGACATCATCCACAGGCCACGCAATGATCGGCGATCGACCTGGCCGCGAGGGGAACCTCAGTGTCCGCGTTGGCTGTGTGGACAGTCGGCTATGTCGCGGTCATGATCTTTCCGTTCGCTGTACCAACTTTCGGGGGTTGATCTCTTGTCATTGCGGGGAAAGTGCGCGCTGGTTCTGGTGGCTCCGACAGCCGCGGCACTGACGGTCGTGGGAGCGGCGACGGCGCACGCTGCCGGAGATCTCTATGGTGCGATCGCAGTCTCGTGGGGAACCGGCGTCGGGCTGGCGGTCGACTATCCGTTACAGGATGCTGCGGATAAGGCAGCCGTCAGTGCGTGCGGCAACAACCGCTGCCTCGTCATGGCGAGAGCGCACAATGAGTGCGCCTCGGTAGCCGAAATCGACCAGTGGTCGGTGTGGAAGAACGCGGTCGAACCCGTATACGGGACGGGTCTGGGCCCGACCAAGCAGGCCGCCGAGCAGGCCGCGATCGACTACGGCAATTACCATCTGTCGTATCCCACGACCGTGGCCGCGTCCGCGCTCGGTCTCATCCGAGTTGTGAAGCCCTTGTTCATTCTCGACACCATCTGCACCTCGAACGCTGGCTGAGTTCCGACAGATCGGTTCTTGGATGTCCAGGGGCATTCGCAGCGCTGGACATTGCTCGTCGGTGGAGGGGTCGGTGTCTGCCTGATCATCGCGGCCAAAGCGCGGGCGTTCGCTAGACAGCGGTGTCGCCTACTCGTTGACGTGCTCGATGCCGCCGCCCGGGTGAGTCGGGTGCCGATGATGCGGAAGACCAGCCGATGCGGCTCCACCGCCCGAACGGTCATCGCGGTGTCGACCATGAGCACCGTGTACGCCTCGATCGGGGAATCGGTATACGCCGCAAGCAAAGCCGCGGTCGAGCAGTCGCCCACATGACCCCGCTCGGACGACTCGGCCGAACGTCGGACATCGCCGCATTCCTCGCCGGACCCGGCGGCGGCTGGATTACAGGCCAGAACGTCTCGGTCAACGGCGGACTCGTCTAACCCCGGCCTGCTGCACGCGGGCTCAGGCGCACGTTCAACAGCCGCACGCAGCGCGAAGTGCCGTGGACGCCGTCCATGCCGGCGCCACTACAGTCTCGACTGTGGGCAACCATTTCAGCGCGGGTGCAGTGGGCCTGGATATCTACATGACCAACAGCGGCACCGACATGTTCTGTGATGTGATCGCCTTGGCGGGCTCATCGATGACACGCACGATATGGCAGCAGAATTTGGTTCTGCACTTCTGCGATCTGGAGCGGTTCCGTTCGGGTTTCAGTGGGTTCGACCTGGCTGATCTGCCGTGGACCCGGGACTGCCAGGCTGAGCATGACTTCTTCCTTGCCTTGCTCGACCGCGTGAACCGCCGGATCGGTTGGGAGAAGCTGCACTACACGCCGTCGATCGACTACAACCTCGGCGCGTTCACCCGGATGCTCACAGCGTTTAACCCCGGCCCTACAGCCGGCTCCGATCTCGGCGACTGGACCGTCGTACCGAAACCGTACTTCTTGGATAGATGTTTGCGGCACGGCATTTTCCGAGGTGAGTTCGGGTGCCGCTTGTGCGACACCTGGACTCAACCGGTCGATGCTCCGTTCGTCTGGGAAGTGGTCAGTACGTACTCCGTCGACGGAAAACACAACAGCGAGATCATCGATCGCCAGGTACGCCAGATCCCCGACGAACCCATTCCTCGGATCTTCGCCCTCGCCGGGAATCCGGAGCCGCGGGTAGCGGGGATATGGATCGAGCCACAACAACTCGACGCGGTATCGGCCATCATCGAGACACCACTCGATCCCCACGCTCGGCACTGGCTCGGAAAGGCCGTGGCGTGAGGGCCGCCTCGACTTGAGCTCGGGACTGAAACATTCGAATCCGCAGGTGATTACGCTGATTGGACAGGCGGGCGTCGAGCAGCTGTACCTCACCTCGCGTGAGACCTACCGAAGCCCGAGCACCGAATTCACCGCGGTGACGAACAACGCGTCCGGCGCAGTCGACGGATCGGCCAAGCGTTGGAGGGCGAACCCGTCGGCCAGCGCGGTGATGATCGACCCGTACTCCTCGTCCGACAGTGCGAGTTTCACGCCGGTCGCCTCCCGGACCGCGCGCACGAGCGCGGTGATCGTCGCGCGGATCGTCCCGTGGCGCTGGACGAACTCCGTGCGGAGCTCGGGTTCGCGGACGGCCGCCGACCAGAACTCGATGAACAGCAGGGTGCGTTCGGGGGTGTCGTCCTGCAGCTTGCCCCAGCGCGCGCCCACCGCGTTCACGGCCGCATCGGCGGACCGGACGTTGGTCACGGCCGAGAGGTAGCCGTCGGCCCAGCTGGTCAGGGCGGCGTCGAACAGGGCCAGGAACAGCTCGCGTTTGCCCGCGAAGTGGACATAGAGCGCCCCGGTCGAGCAGCCCGCCTCTTTGGCGATCTCGGACACCGATGCCGCGAGATAGCCGCGGCGTGCGATTACCGTCGCGGCGGCGGCCAGCAATTGTCCGCGGGTCTCGGTCCGGCGTTCGGCCTGGGTTCGTCGTTGCTGCACGGTTCGAACACTATCGTCCGAAACGGAAACATAATGAATATTCATTATGTAGCGTGCCGGGAATGACCGAGTTCGCCGTGAGTCATCACGATGTCGTTGTCGCCCAGCGCCGCATCTCCTACGCCGAAACCGGTGCGGGAGAAGCGGTCCGGATCCTCGTGCACGGCCTGGGCGGCTGCTGGCGACATTGGGCGCCGACCCTGACCGCGCTGGCGCCGCACGGCCGGACGATCGCGGTGGATCTGCCCGGATTCGGCAGATCGGAGCACAGTGGCGACATGACGGTCGGCGCGATCGTCGAGGTAATCGACGCCGTGCGGGCGAACGCCGGCGCCGAACGCGTGGACCTGATCGGCCATTCGATGGGCACCCTGCTCACCTGTGAGTACGCGGCGCGCCGCCCGGACGCGGTGCGGCGAATGGTGCTGGTGGGCGGGCCGATTCTGTCGGTCATCGCGCTGTTCCGATCGCCCGCGATCACCCTGTTCCGCAACCCGGCCCTGGTGAACTTCCTGATCGAGGCCGCCACGGTGGGTATTCCACTGCCGCGCTGGGCCGTTGACCTCGTGGTGTCGAACCGGTGGGCGCGCGGCCTCGCGCTGTCGCCCTACACGCCCGATCCGGGCTCGCTGTCCCCGGACGCCGTGCGGAACATTCTGGCCGGCGCGGGCGGTTCCGGTACGGTCGCCACCCTCCGGCAGGGCGTCGGCTACGACTTCCGCCCCGCGCTGACCGCGCTGTCGTGCCCGACCATCGTCATCGGCGGCCGCGAGGACCGCATCGCCCCCGAGGCCGATCTGCGCCGATTCGCCCGGCTGGTCCCGTGCGTGGAGAGCGTCGACATCCTGCCCGGCACCGGCCATCTGCCGATGATCGAACGACCCGACGTGGTCAACGCGCTCATCGAGAACTTCCTGACCGCATCCTGATCCCCACTCCCGAGAACCGGTGACACCGTGAACAATCCAGTGATCGATCCCATCGTCCGCGCCGACCTGCGCCGCCTCGTCGAATCCGAGGAGCTGGGCGCGTCCATGTTCGGCACAGCCGAACGACTGGCCACCGACGACGCGCAACGCCGTGCGTGGAATGCCCTGCACGAGTTGGAGATCCGCACCAACGCGGGTGTCGGCGCCTTCCTCGATCGCACCGGCCTCGCGATCGCGCACGCCAATTCCCTGGCGAGTGCGGCGGGTACGGCCGGCGCGGTGGGGTTGCGCGTACTGCCCTACGGGATCCAATTGCGTGCCGTGCGCGAAGGCACCACGCGGTACCTGCCGGCGTTCCATCGGCTCGCCGCCCACTACGCCGGCTCCCCCGAGGCGGCGTTCTTCGACTACGTCCTGCGCCACGAGCTGGCGATCATCGAGTTCAGCAGCAACGCGCTGGCGCACGCCCCGGGGGCGCTGGATCCCGTTCTCCGACTGTTGGATTCGGAGGTCCCCGGGGTCGTGGGCTGAGCTCCGGGCCCGAAGGTCAGGCGCGCGCACCGTTGACGATCAACACGTCGGCGGTGGAGCGCCGCGCCACCTCGGCGGGGAAGGAACCGAAGAACCGCCCCCAGGGCGTGTCGAACATGCGCTCGCCGATGACGATCAGATCGGCCCCGGCGTTGGCCGCCGCCGCCAGCAGGACATCGACCGGCGCCCCGGACACACTGCGCCGATGCACGAGCGGGGCGCCGGCCGATCTGGCCTGGATCGTGGCGTCGCCGAGCAGCTCGTCCATGCCCGAGGCCGGGCTGGCGCTGTAGGCGTCCGCGCGCAGTAGATCGGCGGCCATCGCGCTGGGCGTGGATCCGTTGCGCGCGTAGGCGCCCACGATGGTGAGTGCGGCGCAGGCGTCCTTGGCCAGCCGCGCGGCCGCGGTCACCACCTGCCGGGACCGCGGTGTGCCGTCGACCGCGACGACGATCGACTGGTAGCTGGTTCGAAGCTTCAGGACAGCGCGTTCATCCACGATCGACATGACCACTCCCTCGATTGAACGTGACTTCTGGAAAGAAAGTCACTTTCTAATTAGCCAAGCCTAACTCGAGTGACTCCGAAACTGCAAGTGACTGTCAGGGTGCCGGTGACGCGCGTACTATTTGTCCCGTGAGTCAGACCAAGCGCCCCGAGACGAGCATGATGGAGCGCCGCCGCACGCAGGCCATGCGCGAGATCCAAGAGGTGGCGCTGCGACTGTTCGAGGAGAGCGAGTACCGCAGCGTCTCCGTGGAACAGGTCGCGGCGGCGGCGGGAGTGTCCCCCAGTACGGTCTACCGCTACTTCGGCACCAAGGAACGCCTCGTCATCTGGGACGACATCGACCCCCAGATCCTCACCCTGCTGGCCGCCGACGCACAGGTGACCGCCCCGGCCGAACTGCTCGCGCAGGCCACCGCCGGCGCGCGGCTGCTGGTGATGGCGATCATGGGCACCGGCGACGAGCGGCGAATCCAATTGCGCACCAGGCTGATGGCCACCGAAGCGGACGTCCGGCTCGGCCAGCTGCGCCAGGTCCGCGAGGTCGAGGAGCAGGTGCGCGCGGTGTTCGCCGCCCGCCTCGGTCTCGCTCCGCACGATCTGGTGCCCCGGGTGATCGCCGCGCAGGGCGTCTGGAGTTTCGTCGCCGCCATCGACCACTGGGTCGAGAACGGATTCGCCGAACCACTCGGTGAGGTACTCGATCGCGCCATCGACCTGGTGCACCGATCACTGGCCGCGGTGCTGGGCGTGCCGATCTGAGTACTGGTCGGTTCGAGTCCGAATACCGTTCGGCGCGAACACGACTCGGGGCCCGGAACCGTCAAGACGGTTCCGGGCCCCGATGTTTCACCCCTCGCGCGGGTCTAACCGGTAGAACTGAGAACCGCCCGCAGACGTTCGCGGTCCTGCGCGTCGACCGCGTCGAGCACCGCGGCGGCGTCCGATCCCAGCGCCCGCAACAGGTGTGCCGCGGATTCCGCGCCGAGCCAGCTCACGATGGCGCCGAGGGTCAGCCAATCCCGCGACGCGCTCAACTGCTTGCCCACGGCGTCGATCACCTTGTACGGCAATTGCGCGATGACCTGCTGCGCCTGCGGCCCGTCCAGGTGCGTGGCCACCTGCGCCAGATAGCCATCCGAGAGCCGCCGGGCGACATCCGCGGCCCGGCCGCTGTCCATCACCGTCGCGAGCCGCGCGGTCAGCAGTGCGTGCCCGTTGCGTTCGGTCACCTTGGCGACCACGGCGGTGGGCAGCACCTTGGCGGTTCCGGCGATGCGTGCCAGGCCATCGGCGTTGCGGGCGAGCAGTTCCTGCCCCATCGCGATACGAATCGTGGCCAGTCGCTGCGGCGGGACGTTCGCGAGGTACTCGATCCGCTCGGGGGTGACCCCCAGCAGCCGCGCCAGTTTGCGCAACTCCGCGCCGAACTCGCCCGCGCTCACAGCCCGGCCACTTTCAGTACCGCACGCCGCAGCGGACCCGGTACCAGGTCGAGCGAGGCATAGGCCGCCTTGGTCAATTCCTTCGTCTCCCCCGTACAGGCCTGCTCGAACAGTGCGGACAGATCCGCACGCGCGTCCGGGTCCAGCGCATCCAATTCCGTTGTCAGATCCGATGATCGGAGCTCGCTCATGCGGGTTGTCCTTCCAGTACGCGCTCACGGTCGGTCTCGACCGCCGCGGGTGCGGCCACCTGCGGCCGGGGCGCGGGCCACCAGGCGCGGGTGCCGAGCAGCTTGAGCACCCCGGGCAGGAGCAGCAGTCGCACGAGCGTGGCGTCCACGGCCACCGCGACCACGAGCCCGACGCCGAGCTGCCGGTTGACCGGGAAGTCGGTCAGCGCGAAACCGACGAACACCGCCATCATCACCAGTGCCGCACCGGTGATCACCCGCGCCGTGCCGACGATGCCCTCGTTGATCGCGACGTCGGGGTCGCCAGATTCCTGCCACGCCTCCCGGATGCGCGAGAGCATGAAGACCTGGTAGTCGATCGACAGACCGAACATGATGCCCATGATGCCCAGGACCGCGGTGCCCGCGATGTAACTCGGCACGCCGTCCGCGCCGACATCGCCGTTGTAGAGCAGGGCCAGCACGCCGAAGGCCGCGCCGACGGTGAGCACGTTCAGAATCACCGCCACCAGTGGAACGAGCAGTGAGCGCAGCAGCACCACCAGCACGATCAGACTCGCCAGCGACAGCGCCAGCAACAGCAGCGGCACCAGACGGGTGATCTCACCGCTGAAGTCCACGATCAGCTGCCCCGGCCCGCCGATGCTGACCCGCAGACCCGAGGTGGCCTCGAAAGCGTCCGCGCGGGAACGCAATTCCTCGGCGAGCTGGTTCACCGAGTCCTGCCCCGCGGCGCCGGTCGGCACCACGAGCAGCCGGACCGCAGACCCGCCGTGATCGATATTGACCACCGAGGAGATCATCTGCCGCAGTTCGGGCCGGGCGCCGTCGAGCGCGGCGAGCCGCAGGTATCCCGAGCGGTTGAACTGCGGGGTGTCGGTGATCAGCGCGCCGATGTCGATGCCGGCGGCGGTGGCCGCCGACGCGAACTGCGGACCACCGAGTTTGCCGAACGCGTCGAGTCGCTTCTCGAGCTCGCCCGGCCCCAGCACCGCGGCCGCGCCCGGCAGTCCGCGGAGCTCGTTCTCGAACGCCGAGAGTTGTTGCAGGCCCTTCTCCGTGGTCACCGGACCGTCCGGGTTCTCCGCCAGCACGACGAAGGGCGCGGCCCAGCCGGGTCCCATCTTGTCGGTGATCTTGCGGTAGTCGCTGAGCGCCTTGTCGCCGCCGGTCAGCAATTCGACACCCGGTGTACCGGCCCGCATGGACAGCGCCGGCAGCGAGATCGCCAGCAGCGCCAGGGCCACGACCAGTCCGATGGGCAGCGGACGCCGCAGCGCCAGGCGGCAGCTGCGCACGACGAGCCCGTCCCCGCCGCGCGGCGCGGGCAGCACCTTGCTGTTGATGCGCTCGCCGACCAGCCCGAGGATGACCGGAACCAGAGCGACCGAGCAGATCACGCCGCAAATGGCGGACAGCCCGACCGCGACCGTGGCCGAGACCAGGAACGGCCCGGGCGCGACGAGCAGCGCCGCGCCGACCGCCGAGAGCAGCACGCCACCGGCGACGATGACGGTGGTGCCCGCCGTGCGCCGGGCGGTGGCCGCGGCACTCCACCGGTCGGCGCCCTTGGCCAGCTCCTCCCGGAATCGGGACACGATCAGCAGCGAATAGTCCACGCCCAGTGCCAAAGCCATCATCGAGGCGATGCTCACCGCCAGGGTGTCGATGGCGACCACCTCGGCGACCAGGCTCAGCACCCCGGTGGTCGTGACGAGCACGGTGCCGCCGACGGCGATCGGGATGGCCGCGGCCAGTACCGAACGGAACACCAGCAGCAGGATCACCAGCAACAACGGCAGCGCCAGCAGTTCGCCGCGGCGCAGTTCGCGAACTCCCGCCTGCTGCAACGCATCACCGACCACGCCCTGCCCGGTGAGCGCGACGCTGACGGGGTCGTGCACGGTCTGCTCGACGACCTCGCGCACCAGCTGCGATTCCTTCATAGGCCCACCGGCTGCCCGGGGCATCACCAGGATCAGCGCCGATTCGGGGTCCGGGCGCAGCTCCTGCCCCGGACCACCGTCGCTCCACGGGGTGATGACACTGCCGATCTCGCGTTCGGCCAGTGCGTTTGCCAGCGCGCGACCCTGCGCGGTGATGTCGCGTTCGGGACCGCTGAGCAGTACGGCCACCGAGGAGTCGGTGCCGAACTGCGCGGCGGTGCGCTCGGCCGCGGAGGCCGAGGCGCTGCCGTCGACGCGCAGGTTGGGTTCCCCGGCTTTGCCGGTCATCTGTGCGGCCGGTATGGCCAGCAGCGCCAGGAGCACCGGCCACAGGACCAGCGTCAGATATCGAATCCGCTTGTCACTCATTGCATTCCAATCCGGAATCGCCCTCAGGGCGTCGTCGCCAATGGCTGAAAGTGAAGTTCTTTTTAGTAGTGACTTTCAGCGAGGGTAGCCTAACCAGACAATCGCCGTCACAGCAAGGGCCGGTGGTCAGGGGGCGACCGCGGCGCTCACCTCGAGCCGCGCGGCGAGGGCGCGGGCGGAATCCGCGCCGAGGTCTCCGACCGCCTCGGGATCCCAGACGATGCCGATGTGCACGTCCTTGCCGAGCACCAGGCAGGTGAACGACACCGCGTTGCCGAGCAGCGGCGACAGCGGCTGCACCGCGGAGATGGTCGTGCCGAAGACCGTCTTCAGGTTCAGGTATCCCGGATTGACCCCGATGTGCACGTCGGGCCCGAGCATCGCGAGGGTGGCACGGGCCGCGGCCCGGCGCAGCACCCAGGGCAGCGCGCCCGCGGCTCGCGAGATGACCGGAAGCGCCAGGGGCGCACCCGAATCGGCGATTCGATCGAGCTGTCCGCGGGTCGCGGTCAGGCGCTCGCCGAGCTCCTGGTCTCCCCCGTCCACGTTCACCAGCACGATCGATACCGCGTTGCCCGAGTGCCGCAGCGATCGGTCGAGCGTGGCCGGGGCGAACGCGCGCAGTACCCGGTGCCCGCTGGTCAGGGTCGCCAGCGATTCGCCGATGGCCCCGATCAGGTACTCCGCGGTGCCCGCGCCGTTGCGGACCGCGATGGCGCGCACCTGCCCGGTGGGCACGTGCACCGCGGCCACCGAGCGCCGGCCCGCGCCGGTCAGCTTGGGCATACGCCGCGATCCGGTGCCGCCCGTCCATCCTGCGGCGAATCCCTTGAGCGCGGAGAAGAATTCGCGCGGCGACACCGCGGGCCCGGCATAGCGATCGCTCAGGAGATAGCGGTCGAGTTGCGCCAGCTGGCCGGACTCGCCGTCGATGAACAGACCGGCGTACCCGGCGCCGGCGATGCCGTCGGCCAGACTGTGATGCACCATGAGCACCAGGCGGACCGCGCCGGTGTCGTCCTGGTGCACCCGAACCAGCCGCCACGATGGCCGATCCCGCGAAAGCGGTTGCGCCAGTAGCGACCCCAGCAGGTCGTGCCACGCGGCGTCGTCCGCGACGGTGGCCGCGCCGACATTGTCGACCGCGTCCTGGACACCGAACTCGCGCATCCGGGGGCCCGACCCGCTCGAATCGGTCGCACCCAGCAACAGCGAGGGATACGTGCCCACCCGTTCGCGCACCCGTTCGCGCAGCGCGGCGACCGACACGGCGGCACCGTCCTCGAGCTCGAACACCAACGCCCAGTGGGTCGGCCGCTCGGGAGTCTCGATCTGCAGGAAGAACTCGTCGAGAACGCTGAAACGCCGCTCGCTCATGCCCGCACCCACCGATCGTGTCCGGCGAAGTCGGGCCGCAGGCCCGCCGCGACCAACTCCCACAGCACCTCGTCGGCTCCACCGCCGACCCGGGCCAATTTCATGTCCCGCCACCACCTTTCGACCGGAGCGGGCCCGACCAGGTATCCGGCGCCGCCGAACACGTGCAGGCATTCGGACAGCACCTCCTCCCCCAACCGGGCCGCGGTGACCTTCATCGCCGACGCCGTGCGAATGTCGGGCGTCGCCCCCGACGCGGCGATCCCGCGCAGGGCGTAACGCAGCTGATCCACCCGGGCCGCCAGATCGGCGAACCGCAACCGCAGCGCCTGGTGCTCGAACAGCGTCTTGCCGAACTGGGTGCGGCGCATCATCTCCGCGATGCTCACCCCGAGCGCGAGGTCGCAGGCGCCGACCACCTGACCGGCGACCGACAGCCGTTCGTTCGCGAGTCCCCAGCTCAGCACCGCCAAACCGGTTCCGGGCCGGGCGATCATCGCATCGGCGGACACCTCGACATCGAATTCGATCGGCGCGGTATCGAGGAAGCCCGCGCCCAGCTTGCGATACGGCTCGCCGATCGAGATCCGATCGGCCTCGACGGCGAACAGCGCGACGTCACCGGACTCGCGATCCGCCGATGCCAGCCGCACCACCAGCAGGATCACATCGGCGATGGTGCTGAGCGAGACAAACTTCTTGGCCCCGCGCAGCCGATAGCCGTCGGCGGTGGGTTCGGCGACCGAGGTCACCACCTGGAGATCGGACCCGCCACCGGCCTCGGACGCGCCCAGGCACACGATGGCCTCGCCGGAGATCGCGCGTTCGGCGATATCGGCGAGATAGTCCGAGCGGCCGAACCGGCGCAGTACCGCGATCGCCGAATCGTGCAGGCTCACCCCGACTCCGGCGCTGGCCGAGCCGAGTCCGCCGAGCCGCTCGGACAGCAGCACCAGTTTGGCTACGTCCGGGCGATGTCCCTCGTTCCACTTGTCACGGAAGACCCCCGCGCGGCCGATTCTCTCGATCAACTCGCGGGGAAAGCTTCCTTTCTGCTCCGCTTCTTCGGTGAGAAGGCTGAACTCCTCGTCGAAGACCCGGTCCAGCAGCTGTTCGAACTCCACGGTGTCGGTCATCGCCGAATACTTCTCCGTCCTGGCTTGATTCATCGGTATCCGGCCGCGATCTCCACGCGCCGCAACTTGCCCGAGGTGGTCTTGGGCAGCGTGCCCGCGGCGACCAGGTCCACCAGACCGGGCGTGACACCGCATTCGGCGGCGACCCGTTCGGCGATCAGCCGTCGCGCGGCGGGCTCGTCATCGCCGAGATACTCGGCCACGACCACGAGCTGATCGCGCCGGGCCTCGGTGCCGCCGCCCCGGACCGCGGCGATGCCGCCGGGGCGCACCCCGGCCACGCCCGCGACCGCGCGCTCGATCTCCTGCGGAAAGATGTTGCGCCCCGCGATGGTGATCAATTCCTTGCTGCGCCCGCACACGACCAACTGGTCGTCGACGAGGTAGCCCAGATCGCCGGTGCCGATCCACTCCCCCGCCGCGATCGGGGTGTCGCCGAAATAGCCGACCATCTGTGCGGTGGAACGGAATTGGACCTCACCGACCGGCCGCTCGGCATCGAAGTCGGTGGTGTGGGTGGAGGGAACCACCCGTAGCTCGACGCCGTCGAGCGCGGCGCCGAGCAGCGCGGCGCGATGCGGGGCGCCGTTCGGGCCGGTCACTTCGTCGAAACTCAGGCCGGCCGCGGCCGCGGGCATGGTGAGCCCGCAGGTCGCCTCGGCGAGACCGTACGCCGCGCACACCGCGCGGGCGTCGAACCCCGCGGGCGCGAGTTGCGCGCTGAACTGCTGCGTCGCCGAAACATCAATGGGTTCACCGCCGTTGATGGCCACACGCAACGCACCGAGGTCGGCGCCGCCGGCGAGCCGCGCGTACCGCCCCAGCAACGCGTACGCGAAATTCGGTGCGGCGGTGATGGTCGCGCCGCTGGCGGTGAGCCACTGCAGCCAGTCGAAGGGCGACTTGGCGAAGGCCGAGGTCGGGGCCAGCCAGGTGGGCGCGCCGGTGACCACGCCGGCCAGCAGCATCATCAGGCCCATGTCGTGATAGAGCGGCAGCCAGCTGCACAGGACATCGTCCCGGGTGTCGAATCGCTGTCGCGACAGCACATCCCGGACGTTCGCCAGCGCGGCCGGAGCCGTCAGGGCGACGCTCTTGGGGATACCGGTCGACCCCGCGGTGCCCTGATAGATCGACACCGCGTCCGGCGCGACCGCGGTGGGGGCGAATCCCGCGGGCGCGGTGCGCCACCGATTGACCTCGTCCAGCTCGGCGATGCGCGGACCGCCGGGTGCGGCGACCGCGGTCAGGGCCCGCAGCGCGGCGCCCTGGCAGAACACCTCGCCCACCCCGAGCGTGGTCAGTTGCGTCGTGGTCCGCGCGGCCCACGATTCGAGGCTCGCGAAGCGGTTCGGTCCCGGCAGAATGGTCGACGCACGCCCGGCCAGCCAGGCCGCGAGCACGGTGGCGACGGTTTCGTAGCTCGGTTCGCCGATGACCGCCACCGGTGCGGTGTTCTCCCGCAGGCTTTGCAGATGTGCCGCAATGCCTTCGGCGTGTTCGAGGACCTCACCCCAGTGCTTGGATTCCCACCGGTTCTCGTCCTTGTTCAGGATGCGCAGATCCGCGCCCCCGCGCAATGCCTCACGAACCGCGGCCGCGAGCGCGTTCTCCCGTAGCAGTGTCATGCCCGCGCCCCTCACGCCTGTTCGGCGGCGGCGCGGCGACCGGCCACCGCGGACGCCACGTCGGACAGGGTCGCGCAGTTCACCAGCTCCTGTTCGGTGAGCCGGACGCCGAGCCGTTCCTCGATGGCGACGATGGCCACGGCGAAGGCGACCGAATCCAGCCCCAGATCGTCGATCAGGCGTGACGTGCCGTCGATATCGGGCAGCGATACCGCCAGATCATCACGAACGATCTCGACCAGGTCTTTCTCGATGACAGTGTTCACAGACGTTCCTCACTCGGTATCGAACAAAAGGAAATGGGAATAACGACCGGCAACCACGATCGGTCGTGGGTCGGCACTGCGCCGGCATGAATAATTGATTCGCGCGCGGCAATTGACACTCGAACAGGCGATAATTCGACCGTTCAGTTCGAGCGAAAGTGATTAATTGTTTGAAACAGTCTATTTCCGGTTCGGTGCGTGATGCGCGACCTGTTCACGGCCGGAATCAGCGACACGAATTCATCAGAAGTTCAGATCGGTAAGGCTCGGGCGCGCAGCCGGACAGATCGCTATTCCACCCACAGACCCCCCTCGGGTCTCTCGAAATAATGTCACTGAGCTGCCATTATGTTGCACTGCGCGGCGGACCACCCTGTCCGGACGCCGTACGCACACAATCCCCACAAAGCTCGAGAGGCGTGCCACCAATTCGCCAATCGACAACGCAACGCTAAGCCATTCCACCTGCGATTTCCACTCGTGTGATCTGCATCATCGAGCGGGCAGGAACGGTCGTGGATTGCCCGTCGTTAACCAGACTACCCACCGGTAATATGCCGTTTTGCGGGTGCGAGTTATCTCAGCTGGCACATCCCACTGTGCGGCGGATAGTTGCCAGCTCGGCAATGCCGCTATCGCGCCGCGTGGACGGAGCAAACGCTCACCTACCTTGTGACCGCGCTCACGGTTGACCGACTCGACAGCGGTCCGGTTAAGCTCCACATCGCAGTCGGCCGAGGATGCTCGACGCACAATTCAGGGGCGGATCGCCCGCCGCGCAACGGATCTCGTGTTCACGGGCGGTCGGTTGCGGTCCCGATTCACGCGCACTTCGCACACGCTCGAGCACGACACGGTTCGGCTCGGGCTCGACTCTGCTCGGTTGGGATAAGCATGAAAATCTTGGAGCGCGAACGCGCCGTGCTGGAGCGGTATCTACCCGGTCTGGACACGCAGTTGACCCAGGTTCCGCTGCGGGAGTTGGAATCTCCCGCGACGCCGGGGATCAAGCTCTTCCGCGAGGCCGGCGGCGCCGGTCTGGTGATTCCGCAGGAGTACAAGGGCAGCGGCGCAACACCTTTGGAAGCGGTCCGGATCCAGCGGGCGATCGGTTCCCGATCGCCGTCGCTGGCCGTGGCCACCACCATGCACCACTTCTCGATCTCGAGCCTGATCCTGGTGGCCGATCGGGGCGGACAGGAATGGCTGCTGCTGGAAGCCATTGCGGGACAGCGGATGCTGGTCGCGTCCGGCTTCGCCGAAGGCCGGCCCGACGGCCGAATTCTGGCGCCGACGATGACGGCCACCGCGAGCGCGGACGGCATCCGGGTCTCGGGGGTCAAGCGCCCCTGCAGCCTGGCCCGCTCGATGGACCTGCTGACCGCCAGCGTGCTGGTCCCCGACGCCGAGGGCGGGCAGCAGCTGGGCGTCGCGCTCATTCCGTCCACCGACCCCGGGGTCACCGTGACGCCCTTCTGGTCCAGCTTCGCGCTGGCTGGGGCCGAAAGCGAACAGGTCACCGTCGAGGACGTGCTCGTGCCGCCGAATCTCGTCGTGCTGACCGGCGCCGTCGACTCCGGCCGCCTCGACGAGGTGCAGACCGCGGGGTTCGTCTGGTTCGAACTGCTGATGACCGGCTCCTATCTCGGTGCCGCCTCTGCCCTGGTGGAACGCGCGCTCACGCTCGACAAGGTCGGCGCGGACGAGCGTCTGCGGCTGGTGACCGGGATCGAGGGCGCCATGGCCGCGGTCGAGAACATCGCCCGGCAGGTTCCCGAACGTCAGCAGGACGAACACCTGCTCGCCGACGCACTGCTGGTGCGCTACGCGGTTCAGGACGCCATCGCCGCGGTGGTGCCCCGGGCGATCGAACTGCTCGGCGGCCTGAACTTCATGACCGGCGACGACGTCGGTTACCTCGCCGCCGCGGTCAACGGCCTCGGCTTCCATCCGCCCGCGCGCTCCCGCATGGCCGGCTCGCTCATCGACTACCTGACCGGTTCCACACTCCGCATCGCGTAAAGGACGAATCGACATGACCTGGCGTAAACGCACCATCCTGCTCACCGGCGGCTCCGGAGTTCTGGGCCGGGCGCTGATCGACGAGCTCGCGCACGACTTCGACATCGTGTGCATGCGGCACCGAACACCGGTCGCCGATCCGCGCATCAGCGAGTTCTCCGGCGACTTCGCCCATCCCACACTCGGACTCGACCCCGCCGACTATCGCCGGCTCACCCAGCGGGTCGACGCCGTGGTGCACTCGGCGGCGGTGACCAGCTGGAAGGAAGACCCCGAGACCATTCTGCGGACCAACCTCGCCGGACCGCGCGCGCTGCTGCGCCTGGCCGGGGACGCCGAGGTCCCGCTCTACTTCTTCAGCACCGCGTTCGTGGCCAACCCGCCCGGCGACGGCACCAGCTTCCCCGGCGCCGCCACCTACGTGCAGTCCAAGATCGATGCCGAGCAGCTGGTGCGCGAGGACCCCGCCCAGACCGTCATCGTGCGCCCCTCGGTGGTGTCCGGCAGCACCGTCGACGGCAGGATGGCGGCGTTCCAGGGCCTGCACCGGGTGCTCGGTGGCGTGGTGCGCGGCCGGGTGCCGCTCATCCCCTGCGCCTCGGACTCGCTGATCGACACCATTCCCCAGGATCTGGTCGCCGCGGTGCTGGGAAAGCTGCTGCGGGAGAACATCGTCCAGGGCGAGTACTGGCTGTCCGCGGGGCCGGAGGCGCTGCACGCCGGCGATATCCTGGCCCTGTGCCGTGACATCGGCGACGAGCTCGGGATCACCAGCGCACCACCGCGTTTCATCCCGAGTGAAGCAGTCGCCCGCCTGCTGCTGCCGCTGCTCGAGGACGCCCTGCCCGCCGACGCGCAGGCGATGTTCCGGGACTTCCTGGAGTTCACCTGGCTGTTCCAGACCCCGGAGCCGCTGCCGACGTCCATGGCCGAGCTCGGCTTCGGTCCGCAGGTCACCCGGGCGGCACTGCTCGAGGCCACCGCGAAGTCCCTGCGCTACTGGGCCCGCACCAAGGGTCTCGGGCACGCCGGCCAGGCTCGGGTCGCATGACGACCACGGATTCCCGGCTCGACGCCGACACACAGCTGTTGTGCCGCAAGCACTTCGGCTCCACCCGTGCATCGCTGGGCGCGCTGCTCGGCGGCATGGTCGAGATCTCCAGCGAAGGCCCGTGGGTGCTGGCCAGCGACGGACGCCGATACCTCGACTTCGGCGGGTACGGGGTGTACCTGCTCGGTCACCGCCATCCGGTGGTGACCGCCGCGGTGCACCGCCAGCTGGACCTGCATCCGATGGCCACGCGGGTCTTTCTCGAACCGGTCGCCGCCCGGACCGCGGCCGCCCTGGCCGCGACCACGCCCGGCCCGCTGGAGATGGTGCACTTCGTCAACTCCGGCGCCGAAGCCACCGAGGCCGCGCTCAAACTCGCCCGCGCCAACGGCAAGAACGCGATCATCACGACCGCCAACGGTTTTCACGGCAAGACGCTCGGCGCGCTGAGCGTCACCGCGAAGCCGATCTTCCAGGATCCGTTCCGGCCGCTGCTGCCCGATGTCACCACGGTGCCCTTCGGCGACATCGAGGCCATGACCGCGGCACTGGCCGCAGTCCCGGGACGTGGCTGCGTGATCGTCGAGCCGGTCCAGGGCGAGGGCGGCGTTCGCATTCCGCCGCCGGGCTATCTGCGCGCGGTGTCCGAGGCGTGCCGCGCCCACGATGCCCTGCTCATCGTCGACGAGATCCAGACCGGGCTCGGCCGGCTCGGGACCTGGTGGGGCATCGACGCCGAAGGCGTGGTCCCCGACATCCTGCTGGTCGGTAAAGGGCTCTCCGGCGGTGTCGTGCCCATCGCCGCGATGGTCGCGACCGCCGCTGCCTACCAGCCGTTTTCCAGCGACCCCTACCTGCACACCTCGACCTTCGCGGCCTCGCCCCTCGCCTGCGCCGCGGCCGAGGCGGCGATAGCGGTCATCCACGACGAGGACCTCACCACCAGAGCCGCCGACCTCGGCACACGGCTGCTGCGGGAGATCACCGCCATCGTCGCCCGCCACCCCCGGGGCGACGAGATCGACATCCGCGGCCGCGGACTGCTGATCGGACTGGAGTTCCGCGAGCCGGCCGGCGTCGGCGAGCTGTTCCTCGGGCTGATCGAGCAGGGTGTGCTGGCCAACCACTCCCTCAATTCCTCGACCGTGCTGCGGTTCAGCCCGCCGGCCGTTCTCGAGGAGTCCGATGTCGAGCACTTCCTGACCGCCTTCGAGACCGCGCTCGCCGCGGCGCTCTGACACGTCACACCGCCCCCGACCAAGGAGCCAAATCTCATGCGCACCATCGATCTTCACCTCGTGGCCCCGGCCATCGACTCCGCCCTCGCCTACTCGCGCATCAGTGATTTCGCGCGCTACCCCGAGTTCACCGACACCGTCGTCTCGGTCGAGGTCGGGTCCGTCGACACCGAACGGGTCGAGTCGACCTGGACCGTCAAGTTCCGCCGCGGCCTGCTGCGGTGGACCGAGGTCGATACCTTCGACCCCGAGCAGGGCGTCATCGACTTCGAACAGACCTCCGGCGACTTCGCCGAGTTCCACGGTTCGTGGCGGGTGCGCGCGCACGAGTCCGGCACCGCGGTGAACTTCACCGCGCGCTTCGATCTCGGCATGCCCTCGCTGTCGGAGATCCTGGACCCGGTCGCGGAATCCGCACTGCGCGAGAACATCACCGTGATCTTGACCGGGTTGCTGGGCGAGGTCACGATCGTTACCCCGGATCATGTCTGAGCGCGCGGCCCTCGAACCGGCGCCGGTCGCGGAGTTCGCCGATGTTCCCGGTCCCGAGGCCGAGCGCTGCCGGCGACTGTTCGGCATGCTCGCCGCGGGCGTCAGCATCGTCTCCGCGCAGGGTCCCGGCGGGCCCGTGGGCATGACCGCCTCGTCGGTCACCTCGGTGTCGTTGCATCCCCCGCTGCTGTCGGCGTACCTGGCGACCGGATCCGGAACCCTCGCCGCGCTGCGGCGGACCCGGGCGTTCGGCGTGCAATTCCTTGCGGCGGAGCAACAGTCGCTGGCCGAGGATTTCGCCGGGCGCGGCGGTCATCGGTTCGACGGCGCCGACTACATCACCGTGCTGGGTGTTCCGATTCTGCGCGGGACACTCGCCTGGTCGGTGTGCCTGGTCGATGACGTCCGGCGCTACGGCGACCACGCGCTCGTGGTCGGTCGGATCGTCGCGACCCACACGGGCGAGGGAACGCCGCTGCTGTGGCACGACCGTCGCTTCAACCGCCTGCAACACCAGGTCGGCCCGGTTCCACTGGC
Source organism: Nocardia sp. NPDC055321 (assembly GCF_053645575.1). Classification (NCBI taxonomy): domain Bacteria; kingdom Bacillati; phylum Actinomycetota; class Actinomycetes; order Mycobacteriales; family Nocardiaceae; genus Nocardia; species Nocardia sp. NPDC055321. Next base: position 52,471 of record NZ_JBSHMS010000026.1, on the reverse strand, counting down.
GCGGTGAGGGTCTGCGGCACTCTCGGCGGTCGGTGGTCTCACTCTGATCATTTACATAATGACTGTTCATTATGTAAGCTATCCATGGTCGCCACCGACCACCGAATGCACTGCCGGACAATGACTGTCGGGCACATCGAGGCACCGCGCCTTTTTCGTCACGTGACATCCGTGAAGCGTGAGATCGATCGGACCCCACCCGATTGTTTTCGCGCCGAGCATCTTTCGACATCCGAGCTCAGCCAGATGAAAGTGGCTGTCGCACACCGTAATCGATCTATCACGCAACGGGAGAACCATGGCGGCGCTCGAAGACACCATTCCCTTCGTGGGCTCACTCCGCGACGCGATAATGCTGACCGCGACGGTCAGCGAGTTCGAGCAGCTGACGCCCCGACTTCAGCGCATCCGGTTCAGTGGACCGCGTCTGCGTGGACTGAAATGGACAGCGGGACAACACATCCGCGTGCAGGTCGATGGCTTCGCCGAAACTCTGCTTCGGCTCGCGCCCTACGACTCGCTGCGGGCCTATTCCATCTACGACGCCGACCCGGAGCTGGGAACCCTCGACATCGTGCGATTCGAGCACACTGCCGAGCCAGGGAATCTCACCCCGTCGCGGCGGTGGGTTCGTGATCTCCACGTCGGCTCCGCAGTCAGATTCACCCGCCCCGAAGGCAAACTGACACCGCGCCCGCACGCGGAGTATCACCTGTTCGCGGGCGAGGAAACCGCGTCGGTCGCGTTCGCGGCGATGGTGCGGTCGCTGCCCGCGACGGCCGAAGTGCACGGCGTGGTCGAAGCCGCCACCGGTGCCGACCACCTCGCGCTGCCCGCGACCCTGACCAGGGTCGAACGCGGGGATGCCTCGGCGGCCAACTCACCCGTGCTCGCCGCCGCCCTGCGCGATCTCCCGCTCCCCGGTCGGCCGGGCGCGGCCTACCTGGCCGGCGAAGCCCGAACCATCCAGACGCTCAAGCGCGTGCTCATCGATGTTCACGGCTGGGATCGGCGCAACATTCACACCAAACCGTTCTGGACCCCCGGGCGCACCGGGATGGAGTGACACCCGACTCCGCGAGGATCACTCGGTCGCCAACCGGGGATTGCGGGCGATCAACTCGATCCCGTGGGTCAGCGCCGCCGTCGGCACCTCCGGGTCGGCGATCCGCTGCAGCGCCACCCCCAGGACCAGACCGAGCAGCAACGTCGCGGTCGCGTCCAAATCGGTGTTCTCGGGGTGGGTCTCCGACATCAGGCGCTGCAGCAGGGTCGTGATCGCCTCGCGGAGACGCGCGTAGCGGGTCGAGAGGGCGGGGCGGAGGGTGTCGTTGCCCGCCATCACGGCGGTCAGCTCGATCTCGAAGCGAGCCCAGCGCGGCTCGCCGATCGTGTGGGCGGCCCACTCGCTCAGGGTGGCGACCCAGGACTCGAAGGAGGGTTCGTCGGCGAGCAGCCTGGTCAGCACGCGTTCGGTTTCCCGCAGGTACAGCTCGTCGAGGGCTTCGATCGCCAGTTCGGTCTTGCCGCCGAAGTTCGAGTACACCGCGCCGGTGGAGTAGCCGGCGGCGTCGGCGATCTCTTCCAGTGAGCAGGCGGTGAAGCCGCGGTCGAGGAAGCGGGGCACGGCCGCGTCGAGGATGCTCCGGCGGGTGCGGTCTTTGCTCTCAGCGCGGGTCATGCGGGCCACTTGATCATCCTAGCCTTTGCTTCTAACCCGATTTTTTGGATAATCGGATTACTAGAGTAAGAGAATTACGAAGAGGCGAGCGTTGAACGAATCGACATCGAAGTCGGCTCTACCGGTGGCCGATCAGGCACGGGAGCGCAATCGGATGGTCACGGGGGCGGGACGGGTGAGCCGATGAGACTCCCGATCTTCGGCGCGCCGGCCGTGAACCAGGGCGAACCCGTGGTGCATGGTCACTCGAACCCCGAATACGCCGCTGCGGTGGAGCTTTTCGGCCGCCTCGTCGCCGGTCGCGGTGGCGGTGCGCTGGCTGTGTATCACCACGGCGAACCGGTGGTCGACGTCTGGGCGGGCTCGGCCGGCGACGAGCCGTGGCAGCGCGAGACCGCCGCGGTGTCCTACTCCACGACCAAAGGCATCACGGTCACCGTGCTGCACCTGCTGGCCGAACGCGGACTGCTGGACTACCGGGCGCCCGTCGCGGAGTACTGGCCCGAATTCGGCGCCGCGGGTAAGAGCGACATCACGGTCGCCGAATTGCTCAGTCACCGTGCGGGTTTGTCGCGGGTGGGCGCCATCGCCCGCAGACTCGACGATCTGGTCGACCACGACCTGATGATCGACCGGATCGCCGCGGCCGCGCCGGACGAGACGCGCGGTGTCCCGGCCTACCACGCCATCACCTTCGGCTGGCTCACCGCCGGTCTCGCCCGGGCGATCACCGGGAAGAGCATGGGCGAGCTGTACCGGACCGAGCTCGTGAACCCGCTCGGGCTCGACCGCCTGCAACTCGGCGGCGTGCCCGGTCCCGGTATCGCCCGGTCGCACGGATCGGGGCTGCCGCTGGGGATTCCGCTGGCCGCGCTGGCGGTGCGCGCGGCCGCGCCGCTGTACGGCGCGGGCTTCGTGCGCTCGGTGCACGCCGAGGGCGTCGAGCGATTCGCGCTCGGCCCGGATCCGCTGCTGCTGCGTGGCGAGAATCCCGCCGCGAACGGTGTTTTCACCGCTCGCGCGGTGGCCGCGGTCTACAACGAGATCGCGACGCCCGGGCGGCTGCTCCCGCGCGAGCGAGTGCGCGCGATGTCGCGCGTGCAGACCCGCCGACCGGACCGGAACCTGCTGCTGCCCATGGGCTGGCGGCTGGGGCATCATTCGTACCCGGTCCCCGGCGCGACGCACGCCATCGGGCACATCGGGTTGGCGGGGTCGGGCGGGTGGGCCGATCCGCGCAGCGGGCTCGCCGTGGGCTTCGTGCACAACTGGCTCCCAGAGATCCCGCGCCTGCCGGTCGATCAGTTGGCGCTGTCGCGGCTGCTGATCCCCATCGTCCGGGCGAGCGGGAGCGGCGGCGTCGAACGGGTGCGCCTGGCGGGCTGAGCGAACGGGGCGGCTGCCCTCGAATTGCGTTGCCGCCGAACATGGCTGGGGGTGGGGCGTTCGATTCGGCGGCACCGCTCCCCCGCTGGGGTGATTCGGCCGCCTGAGTAGCAGGTGATCAGGCCGGAGAGTTGCATCGCGTCCGGGTAGCATGGTGCAGCACAGGGGTTTCGGGCCGACACCGAATCCGATGCTCGGCCCGGGGCGCGAACGGTACGGGTGGAGGTCGGCCATGAACGAGACGAATCCGTTCGACGACCTCGAGCCCGGTGAGCTCCAGCTCGAATTCGAACTGGGAATGGCCCACGCCCGCGGCGAAACCCCCGAAACCGGCTGGAAGATGTATCGCGAGTTCGAGACGCCGCTGGGGGTGCGCCGGTACTCCAACGTCCGGGTCCTCGCGGACGGGCGCGTGCAGGCCCGCGAGTACCGGGCGAGAATGAACGATCCCGCGACGTTCGTCGATCTCGAGATGGATCGCTACCTGCTGGAGAACGGCATAGTCCACCAGATCGAATGGGTCGTGGGCCCGGAATGACGGCCGCCGGCAACGGCGCATCGGGGCAGGTCGGCCCACGCGCCGGGTGCTTTCGCGGACATCGTTGCGGCGCCGATTCGACGGCTGGTTCCAGCCGGTGACTAATACCGAGACCTAACCGAGCGCCGGATCCGGGGTGCGCAGCGCCCGCCGGAAGACGGCCGAGTGCCGGACCATGGTCGGCAGCATGCGCACCGCGAAGGCTGTCAGGGCCAGCCACGGCCGCAGGTGCGGGGCGATGCGGCGGATCCGGCCCTGGTCGTCGAGCTCGACGATCATGGCGTCGGTGATCCGGAACGGACCGAGCTTGGCATGTGAAAGAACGGCTCGCCGGTCACCGGTCCCGATCTGCGGTTCCCAGCGGGTGTCCGACAGCGCCGAGTACACCGCGGTCAGCAGCACCCGCAGGTCGTCGTGCCCGGCGAAGACCGCTTTCCCCGCCAGCGGGGAAACGAGAACCGCGTCCGGCGCGACGGCCTTCATCATCGTGTCGAAGTCCCGCGCCGTTGCGGCGGCACAGAATTGAGCCAGGTGGTCGTCCATCGGCGGTTCCTCACGTTGTGGGGCAAGGGGTCTCGCCCCAACGTACGCGCACTACGCGCCCCGAAGCCCCCGACCCGTCAGCGGGGCGGAGCCAATTGCTTTGCCAGCGTGACGATCAACGTGGCTTCGGGCGCCAGCGCGTACGGAACCATCGCCCACGGCAGCAGTTTGCCGCGCTTCTCGATCACCAGGTATCCCTGATCCAGGGTGGCGTCCCTGACGTCGGGCCACGCCAGCTTCCCCTTCTTCTGGGTGCGGATCCCCTGCGCGTCCAGGCTCACCGCGCCGAATGTCAGCGTCTCACCGCGCTCGAGCGTGTTGAGCGAGTCGATGATCTGCTGGCGCCAGATGCCGGCGATTCCCTCCCTCAGGTACGTCACGTACCGCACGTCGTTGTGGAATGGGTCGATGGTGCTGTGCTGCGGATCCTTGTACCAGTCAGTGAAGTTCGCGAAGCCGCCACCGGGACTGTGCAGCACGTAGCGGAAGCTGGTGCCGTTGTACGCCGAGTTGGTGTGGTGGTGCGTGACGCTCTGCTCGACCCGGTTGAACTGCTCCCACCGCATCGCGTACAACGGCTGACCGGCCATCTTCCGAATCAGCCCCGGCCCATAGGCATACACCCGGTTGCCGAGGTCCTTGTCGCGTCCCAACGACTTTCGGTCTCGTGCGACGACGAACGCGTCGATCAACAATCCCAGCCGGTGCTGCTCGGCCAGCTCGGCCACCTCAGCAGGTACCGGTTCAGGTAGGCGTGGCATAAGGTCCCCCCTCGTTCGACTCCAGCCCCCGATCGTATTGGAGCAACCTTAATCGGGCAGGCCTGGCCAATGCTTGCGTGGGCTACGAGCTCGACGGTCCCGCCATTATGCGATCCGCAAAAGCGCACAGCAGTGTGGTTGGCCGATCGAACGTGAGGGTCGGTGTGTTCGTGACGTATCGGACCGGTTGACAGCGGTAGTGGTCGCGAAACTGGGCCGAGTAGTTGGTCCCGAGTTGATCGTCGAGAGCTGTGAGTGCGTCGAACGCGAATTCCTTGGTGACGACCCGGCGAGCGACCACGGGGGTCCGGTTCTGCAGGTAGTCAACGAGAGTGTCGGCGTCGGCGGGCTCGCCGAACCGGGCGAATGCGAGAAACAACGCCCGATCAGGAGCAATCACTCCACAGGTCAAAAGTCTTTCCAGTGTGTGCCGGAACCGGGTCCGCCGGTCGAGGCCGATGAGCCACGCCGCGGTGAGCTGTGCTCGCCAGTCGAGTTCGAGCAATGTGTGCAGCTCGCCGTCGGTGATTTGCCAAGCATCGAGGGCGAGGCCCGTTTCGAACCTTGCTTGTTCCGGCTTGTCGAGCAACGGCTGAATATTCCTGAGCCGCATGTACCGGCCGGGTCTGTGGACATCCGAGACAACCCAGCGCCGGACGAGCGCGAGCTCGTCGGGGGTGGTTGGAAGTCGCATGCCGCGTCACCTTTCCGCATGTTCTTCGACGAATTCCTCTCCACATTCGCACGACCTTCCGCCTACAGCATGGATTCGGCTGTGGCCGTGTGCTTCTCCGTGCGGTTACCGTGGCAGGGTGAATTTCATCCAAGGGGGATCGATGACCACGCAACGGGCTCTATCGGGGTGGGGCCGAACCGCTTCTTCTGTGGCACAGGTACTTTCCACGCCAGACCTCGACACCGTCGCGAAGGCTGTCGGCGCTGCCGGGCCGCGTGGGGTCATCGCTCGCGGGCTCGGTCGCAGCTACGGGGATCCCGCGCAGAACGCCGGCGGGCTGGTCGTCGATATGACCGCCTTCGACCGCATCCACGATATCGACCCTGACACCGGAATCGTCGACATCGACGCCGGGGTCAGCCTCGACACGCTCATGAAGGCGGCTCTGCCCCAAGGGCTTTGGGTGCCGGTGCTGCCGGGTACCCGCCAGGTCACCGTCGGCGGCGCGATCGCCTCGGACATTCATGGCAAGAACCACCACACCCAGGGCAGTTTCGGCAACCATGTCGTGTCGCTGGATCTGCTCACCGCGGACGGAACGCTGAACACCCTCACACCGGAAGGACCCGGGGCGGAGCTGTTCTGGGCCACCGTCGGCGGTATGGGCCTGACCGGGATCATCGTTCGCGCGCGGGTCCGGATGAAGCACACCGAGACCGCCTACTTCATCGTCGACAACGACCGCACCTACAATCTCGCCGAGACGATGGAACTGTTGACCGGCGGCTCAGACGACGGCTACGAGTACTCCATGGCGGTACCCGATACCGTCAGCATCGACGCGAAACTCGGCAGAGCGGGCTTCAGCCGCGGTTCGCTGGCCACCCTGGACCAGCTTCCACCCGCGTTGCGGCGCAACCCGCTGAAGTTCGACGCACCTCAACTGCTCACCGTGCCGGACATCTTCCCCAGCGGTCTGGTCAACAATTTCACCATTCGCATCGCCGCCGAAGCCGCGCACCGGGTTTACCCGCGCCGTGCGCGCGGCCGCACCCAGAACCTCACGCAGTTCTATCACCCGCTGGATCTGCTGGGTGAATGGAACCGCGCCTACGGTCGCCGCGGTTTTCTGCAGTACCAGTTCTCCATGCCCTACGGCGCCGAGCAGGAACTGGCCGCCACGGTCCGTGCCATCGCACACTCGGAGCATCGGTCGTTCCTGAACGTGTTCAAGCGCATGGGCGCAGCGAATCCCGCACCGCTGTCGTGGCCACATCCGGGGTACATGCTCAGCCTCGACTTCCCGCTCAAACCCGGCCTGGCCGAGTTCTGCGACCGACTCGATCAACGCGTGCTCGCGGCCGGCGGCCGCCTGTATTTCGCAAAGGATTCGCGTACGGACCCCGGGACAATCCGTGCCATGTATCCCGAACTCGACCGCTGGCGGCGGGTCCGCAACCAGGTCGATCCCGAACGGGTCTTCGTCTCCGACCTGGCCAGGCGTCTGCATCTGATCGACGACAACATGTGACGCTGGGCTTCACGTCCACGCGCGGCCCCATGTCCCGTCGTGGACAACCTCGGCCGCGTCCCGTCGACGGTGAACGAAGCGAGCCGGAGTTCGGTCGTCGGCGCGGTAGCCCATGGTTATCGCGCCGATCGGATCGTATCCCGCGGGTACGCCGAACTCGGCCCGGAATCTCTCGAGGTGGTCGGGCATGATCGCGATGAAACACGCCCCGAGTCCCTCGTCGACGGCGGTCAACAGCATTGCGAACGCGGCCATTCCGGTATCGATATGCCAGTACGGCGCAGGCCAGCGCGCCTCGTCCCGGTCCGTCCAGCCTTTGTCCGCCTCGGCATATCGATCGAGGTAGGCGTCCTTGTTCGACATCGGCACCACGATCAGCGGCGCGTTCCGGATCGCGGGGTTGGCACGGTGCGCGTGCGGGGCGAAATTCCAGAACCGCTGGCGGTCGGCCTCACGGGTCAGCACGAGAAACGCCCATCCCTGCGAGAACCCAGCCGAAGGAGCATGCAGTGCCGAGCGCACCACGCGGTCGATGACAGCTCGGTCGAGCGGCTCAGTGGTGTACTCCCGCACCATTCGTCGTTGCCGCAGGACCTCGGAAAAATCCACCGCCGCAGCCTATTCTCCACTTCACCCGTCCGCACCAACCTCGACCGGCATCTTTGCGGATTCCTGGCTCCAGCAACCGGATTCGCCAGTTGCGTGGTCCGCTACTGTGGCCAACGAGGTCGTGCGGGTGATGCGTTGGAGGTCAGATGCCGGTATTCGGACGCTGGGGTCGTCGTCGGCCGGCAGCGATGGAGTGGGTGTTCACCGGCCCGGTGTCCGCACCGATGATCGCGGAGCGCCGGCTGCTCTCGGCGATCGTGTCCCAGATTGCCGCTGACGTTCGGCCCGGATGGACCACCCTCGAGGTGCGCATCGACATCGTCGGTAATCAGCTGAACTTCTTCCTGTCCGCGGAGTCGTTGCCGGGGCCGCTCGAGGTCAGCGTTCCGCAGGAGGTCATGGAACTGCGACAACTGATGTATGTCCCGCACCGGGGTACGTGGTTCACGATGTGGCTGACCATCGCCTCGGACGGTGTGGTCGGTGTCCGCTTCGGACGTGACCGACCCACCGTGCGCGATCAGCTCCCCCAGGCCGTTGCCGACGAGTTGCGTTTGTTTCCAAGGGATTCTGTTCCGGCTTGGATGCGTGCGGAGCTTGGCGAGCATCCCGCCGGACCCGACCAAGATTCGCTCGATGACGCGACCCTGTCGGCGTGCTGTAACAGTGATGAGGAATGCGACTGCATCGATAGAGCGGAAGCGGCCGCTCGTGCTGCGGATTTCGTTCCGGAACAAGACGGGCTGCGCCATCTGAAGATCGTCCACCACTCCGAGTTCGACCATATCGCGGTATCGTTCAGCGAGGTTCTGGCCAGCGGCCGCGAATGGCGGCGTGTCGAACGGTTCCGAGACGGAGGCAGCGGTCTTGCCGCGATGTCGGGTCGAACAGAGGTCACTCGCCTGAGCGCCGGGATAACGCCCTCGGTAGCGGAGATATCCGGCCACCCACATCTCACAGCCGAAGCGATCACGGCCACGGACTTCCAGACAGAGTGGTTGGCAGTCGGCGGCTGGTAACCGCACGCACTCCTGCCTCCTCGCATGTGCTCGCGCCGGACATTCTCACCTTCTTTCGACGATACGTGATCGGGCCGCGCTGCCGAGAGTTCTTGTGAGACCAGGAAATCGACGATCCGGACGGCCGGTATCGACTGCTTCGTACCAGCGGACTGATCTGATTGCCGTCAATCACCTGTTCTTCCCCGGCTCCGGCCCCCCACCCCGGCCGAATACGTTCCGCCCCAGCATGTCGACCCACAGGTGGTCACCGACATCGCCACTTGGCTCACCATCACATGACCACCACGAACCTCGCTTTTTCCTAAGCCGGTCCGGAACCCACTTCGAGGGCGCGTGCCATGACGATATCGTCGGCGAGAACACGACTGGGATGACGCTGCCGCCGCGCATCACCTAGAACCGATCGGCCGGGAGAGCAGAATCCGAGCCCTCGGCCCCTTCTCCAAGCTGCGGATCTGAGCCGAAGGGAAGTCGCTCGCCTTCGCGCCCGCATTTCCCGACTGGCGACTGGCCGTGAGGGATCGTAACGCGTGCTGCGGCTGGTGTTTCCGGTGCCCGAAGTCCGCCTTTCACACACGTAAAGACGCCAAGCAGGCGTGCCGGCGACCATTCCCCGCCGCGCGCCTCTCCGCGTACCCTTGCCCGTACAGTCACGGATGGAACGCAGGCCACCTGCCCCCAGCGGTCCTGTCAGGGGCTGCAACCCGATCCGAGATCTATCAAAAGGCGGCAGCATAAACGGACTAACTTCAATCAGCCTGGTTAAGGCGTGAAACCGGCAGGCCACCTTGTCCACTCGTCGAATTTGGCGCCGTACAGAATGTTATCTTCGTAGCTGGCAGTGTCTGATGTGCGACTGACCGGCGCGGAGCTCTGGGCCCCCGGCACATCTGTCGAGCTGTTTCCGCCGTAGCTTCCATCCGACAAGAAGATTGTGCCGCGCAGATCGGCCTGGCTCAAGTCCACGCGTCTCATTTCCGCATGTTGCAGGTTGGCTCCTCGCAAGTCCGCTTCGCTGAATACGGTCCCGTCCAGAGTCGTGCCGACGTACACTGTCCATCGCAAGTCAGCGCTGTAGAAGCGGGTGTTTGTCAGGTTGGTGCCCCAGAATCTGGCATAGTCCAGTTGAACCTTACTTGCTGATGCTCCAGTAAGATTCGCGTTGTTCAGCCCCGCCCGCTGGAGGTTTGCGCCATTGAGTTTCGCGCCCTGTAGATTCGCGCCATCCAGATCGGCGGCGGCCATGCATGACTTCGAAAGGTCGATTGGTTCCTTGCGCGTCATGTCCCGGCGGCCGATCACGGTCAGCACTGCTTGAATGTCCGGAGCAAGTTCGAAGTCTTCGTCCTTGCCACAGTCGCTATTCTTGGGGGAGTGGGTTCGTACGAACGCGCCGAGAACCTCGAACACGACCGGGCTGGTATCGGGCGCGTCGTTGGCGAGGCGTTCGAGCGAGTAGATCCCTCCCAGTCTGACATCAAGGGCTTCTTTGTTCGCTAGCTGTTCGACCGCCTTGTTGAACCGATCGGTGATTGCTGTCTGCTTGGCCAGTCCGTACTGATCGCCTGTGGCTCTCAGCGACTGGCTAGTGAACCACAACGCTGCAAGCGCTGCGATCGTGGTTACCATCGACGCGAGCTTGGTCCAACCGCCCCATCCGAAGAAGGCCCGGCTTGTGCGGCGGACGCGGAATCTCGGTGTGTCTGGACGTTGAAGCGAGTGTATGCGGTTCGGTCGGCGTCGTGCGCCGCCCGCCCCCGTGTGGTTTGGCACGGAACGATGATCCACCAAAAGTGTTGAAACAGCGAACCGTTCGGCATCTGGCGGCGCGGGTCTCGCTAGGTGTGGTGCTTGCCCGCGGCGACGTCCGCTGAAGCGTCCCAATGGAATAGTATGTAATCGTTATCTCGCGCGGCTGGTTTCAGCGATCTGGGCCTTTGGCCAAAGCGCACCAGCTGTATTCCGCGGCTGACCTGGTCCAAGCATGGGCTGTCGGGTGCGCGTGAATCGCCTGCCATTACGAAGCCTCCGATGAGCATCACCAGAAGTGCTGGGGTCGAGAAGGCAGTACGAGGCACACACCCGTGATCACTATGTCCTACAGGGGAATTCGGCGACTGGATTGCGAGCGCGGCTCCAGGGAGCGGTTGGTCTCGCAGCGATGTGGTGGGGATCGTTATGATGTCGGCGCCTGCTTGCTTGGCCGCCTCTGTTTGTTGGGAGGTGGCTTCGGGGACTATGTGGTGGGAAGTTGTTCTATGAAGGGGTTCGGGGTATGAGGGGTTTGGCGGGGACATTCGGGCTGCTGTTCGTAATTGCCGGGGCCTGGATGATGTGGTTCGGCTACTTTTCGCAGCGCGATCTGTATGAGGACTCCGCGCGGGTGCCCTTTCATCTGGGGATGATGTGCGAGGCGGACCGGGACCGGCCCGAGATTCAGGAGTGCACCTGGGGGCGGTTGACCAGTGGCGAACGCAGCGACGGGGACGAAGTCCTGCCGACGGTGGAGCGGGCTGCTGAACTCCACGGCGACCTTGTCGTCATCGGTGCGGCGCTCTTCGTCAGTGGTGTTGTGCTGACCGCGGGTGTGCTCGTGGCTGGGAACCGAACACGTGCCGGGGCGGCTGCGGCACCGCCGCAACGGTTTCAGTCGCACCAGCCTGAGCCGGCGTGGCCGCCGGCCGGGCACTGACCGGCACGCTTGCAGCACAGGGGTTTCGGCCCGAGACTGAGGGCGGGCCGCCGGCGTGGGCGGAACCCTGGTGGAGGCGGGTATGGACGACGCGGACCTGTTCGATGAGATTCGGATCGCGGGCCCGGTATGAGCAGGGCCGAGGACCGTGAACCGGAGCAGGTCGAGCTCATCGGCCCGCGCGCCGGCATATTCACCTACCTCATCGGGGGCTGTCTGACGTTGTTCGGGCCGGTGCTCGGGGTCGCCGGGGGCGACGTGATCGGCGGGGTCTGTACGGGGGTGATCACCCTTCCCATCGGGGTCGCGCTCATCGTGAGCACCGTCCGATGGCGTACCAACGAACGCAGATTCCAGGCCGTCGGGGTCGGGGGGACGGCGGTGGTCGTCGCGGTCCGGGAGATACGGGCCGGGGGCGAGAACCCGGACACCGCAGACCTTCTCGTCGAGATCAGTGGGCCTCGGTTCGATACCTTCAGTGCCGTGTGCACCCTGGACCACCATGCGGGGCTGGTCCGGGGGCACAGCTTCGCGGTGATCGTCGACCCGTCCGACAACTCGTTCGCCATCGGTTTCGACCACCTGTTTCCCGATGCGCTCGAACAGGATCCGCCATCCTGAGCCGGGGTCAGCGCAGCGCGACCAACTCGTGCAGGGTCGTTCCGGACAGGCGATCCTCGGCGCCGTCGCGGTGAATGGTCAGCTCGAACGAGGACTGGAAGCGGAAGTACGACGGGTGGCCGACCAGCCGGTGCAGCAGGGGGCGCAGCGGGCGTGAGCGGACGACGGGAACGTCGTCCAGCAGGTCGTGGGCGTGGATGACGCGGTCCACGGTCAGGCGGAGGTCCAGGTGATCGGGGACGTGGAGCTCGATCCACTCGGGGTAGTCGCGGCCGGCCGTGGCGTCGTAGCGGGTGGGGCCTTCGGTCAGGGTCGTCTCGCCGGTCGAGAGGATCACCTCGGAGCCGCGGGCCAGCATCAGCGGGGCGATCGCGTGGGAGCCGCAGCGGGGTTGGGTCAGGACGTTGGCGAACAGCAGCGAGTAGTCCTCGGTGTACAGCCTGCCCCAGTGCCAGCGGTCGATGACGCGTTTCATGTCGCCGGTGCCCCAGTTGTGGTCGGCGTAGCCGCGTCCGGTGACCGCGATCGTCGTGCCGTCGATCTCCAGGGTGCCGTGTACCCGGGCCCGTGGCGCGCCCACGACCCAGCCGAAAGTCTCGCCGCCGCCGAAGCGGGTCTCCCCCTTGCCGGGCATCCAGCTCGGGGTCTCGTTCTCGAAGACCAGATCGAAGGCCACGCCGTCCTCGGCAAGGCGTACATGGTGTTTCGGCAGACCGTCGGCCGTGAACTCGGTGCGCGCGGTGTTCTCACCGATCCGTACGTCGCAGCCCGCGGCCGAAAAGCTGGTCGCCGCGGCCGGATAGCGCTTGGCGGCCTGGCGCCGCTGTCCGTCGGGGGTGTACACGATCAACTCCACCCACGGCCGCGCCCACGGCAGATCCTCCGGGCGGCGTTTGATCAGAAACCCGACCACCACGTGCCCGCTGTCCAGTTGCGCGTCGAAGTACCAGTGTTCGAACGCGGTCCGGCTGTCTGAGGGGTGCAGGCCGTTGTGCTGGGGAGTCACCGTGGTCAGGTCGCCGTCGCGGCGGCCGGGACCGTTCCATACCTCGGTGATCGTGGTGTTCGGCATATCGTGTTCGTCCTTGGTGGCGAGGGTCAGCGGCGCAGTGCGCCGGTGGCGTCGAATTGTGCTTCCCGGCCGGCCATTTGAGCCCGGTACCAGTTCTCGCGATGCCTGCTCATGAGGCGTTCGTGCAGGCGCGCGAAGGGCGGGCAGGCGCGCCGGGTCAGCTCCATCGCGGTGATGAGCGGGAAGCGGGCGATGGGGATGAGGATCCACGGGAACGCGGCGGGCATCCGGTACCCGCGGCGCGTGCCGGGGGCCATGTACATCGCGGCGTACACCGAGTTGATCCGATAGTTGTAGCCCGCGCGCAGCCGAGCCCAGCCGCGGTGCTCCGGACGTGGAGCGAACGCCGCAGGATAGGACTCGATCAGCTCCGCGCCGTGTTCGCCCGCGTCGAAGGAACGCGAGATCACGGTCATCGCCAGCACGCGCGCGGAATCGGCGATCGTCTCGGGATACCACCGCACCCGAACCCCGAGCAGATGGCCCATGTACCGCTGAAAGTGCAGCAGCGCACGGATTTCCGACGGCGTGGTCTGGTAGCCGAGCAGCCACAGCCCCGCCCCGGGGGTGAGGCTGCCCGCCAGCAGGGTCAGCAGCTGGTAGGTCTGGCTGATCGGCAGGCCCCAGCGTTCGGTGTCCCATTCGGGATGCTCGGCGACCTTGGCTCGCACCGAGACGTGCATGACCCGCACCTTCATGGCGGTGGCCCGGCCCGCGGAACCCGGGGTCAGCAGCGCGCCTGGCTGCGAAACGTCGATCCAGAACCGGCACGTCTCGAGAAACCGGCGCAGCGCGCTGTTTCCGGCATAGCCGCCCGCGAGGGAGAGCGGGGTCGCGACCGCGGCCTCGGTGTACACCTCCAGGGTTTCCGCGCCCGCGAAGCTGAAAAGCATGGTGCCCCAGCGCCGCCAGATCGCCGCACCCTGTTCCACCAGTTCGGGACGCAGCCAGTCGGGCTCGGTTTCGAACTCGGCGAACAGCTCCCGCATCTCCGCGGGTGCGTCGGGTACCGCGTCCACGCCCGAAGTCAGTGCGGTCTCCAGCATTTCGCGGCCGCGCTTGGGGCCGATCTCGCCGTGCATCACCGCGGCGACGAAGCGCTCGGCGACCGGGTCGCCCGCGAACAGGTCCTCGCACAGAGCATCGGCCTGGGCGTCGGTGGGAAAGAGCCCGCCGCCGGTGAGCGCGGTGACCACTCGATCCAGTCGCAGGACCGCGGGTTTGGCCCGGCCCTCCCGATAGCGGAAGGCGGTGGGGCACCGGACCGGCGGGGGAACGTCGGCTTCGGTGCGCGCCGGCGGGACTTGCACTGACATGGGTGGCCTTCTTCCTCGAACCCCGGGATCACCGATCCGCGATGCCCTCACCATACTTGAAGTACCTAGAACTGTACTCAAAAGTATGGAACGAAATCGCGGCCCGACCGGCTGCTTCACGGCACGGTGCGGAAACGCAGCATCATGTCGTGGTCCTCGTGGTCGAGCAGATGGCAGTGCCAGACGTACCCGCGCAGATCCGATGCGTGATGACCGGCATGCGCCGGGTGCACACCCGGACCGTGCGTTCCCGGACTCCGCGGCTCCGGGGCATGCGGTTCCGGCGACGATGCCGGCGCCTCCCCGGGCACCCGCGCGAACGGCGCGTCCGGATCGAAGCTGAGCTCGGCCGCGGTCGGGAATCGCACGATGATCCGGGTGACCGTCCCGCCGTCGGTGCGCACGACGTCCTTCCAGCCCGCCTCCCAGTGCTCGGCGGGCCGCGCCGGTCCGCCCAGGAATCCCTCGGCCGACGGCGTCCACTTCTCCCCCACCGGCGGTTGCGGATTGGCGAGCTGGTAGTCCACGGTCCGCAGCGGCGTGCGATCCAGGATCCGGAACGTCACCAGATGCAGGTGAATCGGATGCGGATCGGGGGTGATGTTGATGATGTTCCACTGCTCGACCGTCCCCTGCCGGGGCATCTCCATATCGGCGTCCGGGCCGCTGTAGCGCAGGTTGTTCAGCGTCATGATCGAGGGCGGCATCCGAACCTCGTACGGCTGGCTGACCGTCACATTCCGGATCACCGCCGGGGACGCCAAGGGCGGCAACAGCTCCGGCAGACTCGGACCGCCGCGCAGGCGTTCGGGGACGGGTCCCGTCCAGCCGGGACGATCCAGGACGCGGAATCGGCAGAACAGCTCCATCGCGACCTCGCCGAGTATCGCCGCCTGGAACGGGGGCGCGAGATCGTTGCGCAGCTCGACCGTCTCCCCCGGGTTCAGCCCGCTGAAATCCACCAGCAGATCGACGCGTTCGCCCGGGGCCAGGAGCAGCTCGGTCACCGGCACCGGGGCGTCGAGCACGCCGTGATCGTTGCCGATCACCCAGAACCGCATCCGGTTGCCGAAGAACAGATTCCACACGCTGTAGGAGGCCGCGTTCAGCGCCCGGAACCGATATAGGCCGCGGGCGACATCCATGTTCGGCCACACCTTGCCGTTGACCACCCCCACGTCACCGACTCCGCCGCCCTCCCAGAAACCCTGCGGTACAACGGGTGTGGTGCGCAAGCTCTGATGCCCGTCGGGCCGGAAGATCTTCTCCTGCAGCACCAGCGGCACCTCGTACTCCCCCGCCGGCAGTCCCAGCGGGTTGTCGGCGGCCCCGGTGTCGAATTCGTCGCGCAGCAGCACGGTTCCGGCGAGTCCGGCGTAGACGCTCGCGCGCGTGATGCCCATCGTGTGGTCGTGGTACCACAGCCCGGCCGCGTGCTGCGGGAACGGATACTCGTGCACGGCCTCGTGGCCCGGGTACACGAGCCGTTCGGGGTGCCCGTCGCTCTCGGGCGGGGTCACCCCGCCGTGCAGGTGCAGGACGCTGGGCGGGGCATCGCGGTAGTGCTCGCTGACGCCGTGCACGCTGGTGTCCAGGTCCGCGGCGAACGGATGTGCGCCGAGCTCGTTGACGAATCGCACGGTCAGGGGCGTGCCGGCGCGGTGCTCGATCGTCGGGCCCAGGTAGCTCTGGCCGCTGTAGCCCATCGCCGGTGATTCGGGCAGATCCCGATGGAATCGGTGCGTGGTGGTCGCGGCCGTGAGCTCGAGTTCGCGCCCGGACAGCACGGGCAGTCGCGGTAGTTCGTCGACGAACGGCGTCAGCTCGGGCGAATGAAAGATCAGTGGGCTGGGTGGCGCGCCGTGTGCGCGAATCCCGTTCCGGGACAGCGCGAATGCCGCCGATCCCAGGACTCCGGCGCGCAGCAGTGCGCGCCGGCCGATCGTGCCGTCCATGTGTTCGACCCTCTCCGGTGGAGCCGCATCCGTCCGCGTCTCCATACCGGGAGGTACAGTAAACCGTACTCGCAAGAATGGTAAAGGGTCATGTACCTGAAGGCACCTTCCAGCAGTTCCCCACCCGGCCCGCCTTCTACGATCGAGGTGTGCAGATGACCCACAGGCCAAGGCGCCGATGACCGCCGAGCCCGCGCGACCCACCACCGCACCGCGCAAATCGAAGAAAGCCGAAGCGCAGCACCGCGAATCCCGGTCCGCCGGGTCGACCGGTCGCGGCCGCCGGCTCTCCTACGACGACTGGGTCGACGGCGCGCTCGCGCTGCTCACCGAGGAGGGCGCTCCCGCGCTGCGTATCCCCCGGCTCTGCGAAGCGCTCGGGGTCACCAAGGGCAGCTTCTACTGGCATTTCGATGACATCGACCAGCTCGTGGAGGCGATGGCCGATCGCTGGAGCGCCGGCCAGGCCCGCGTCATCGCCGCCGTCGCCACCGGCGATTCCATGCCGATCGAACAGCGCATCGAGGCCATGGCCGCCATGCTCGTCGACCGCGACTGGCTGGTCGAAGCCACCTTCCGCGAATGGAGCCGCACGCACCCGCACGTGGAAACGGCGGTGCGCGAACTGGATCAGCGCATCTTCGACACCATCCGCCGCGCCCTGACAGAACTCGGATTCGACGCCGAGGCCGCGCGCCTGCGGGCGGGTGCCATGGTCTACCTCGGCATCGGGTTCATCCACGGGCGCTCGAGCCTGCCGGTTCCCAACCACAGCGAGGTCAACACCGTCATCGCATTGCTCACGCGCAGGAACTAGGAAGCCCGGGCACCCCCTCGGCCGGACCGCGAGCCGCCTGCGGATCACCCCGATCGGATGAAGCGCACGGCGCCGCACCCGCGAAAGATCGGGAATCGCCGCGGGGCCGCACCGTGCCTCGCCGGAAAGGGGAATCGGCATGACAACACCCGCAACCGACCGTTCCGGCCGCCAGGCATTCTCGGCCGGCACCTCGATCGGCGCCGCGATGCTGATGATGGTTCTCGGCGTACTCTCCGTGCTCCAGGGCCTGGCCGCGGTCATCGACGACGACCTGTTCGTCGTCGGCGCGAACTACACCTACCAGTTCGACATCAGCACCTGGGGCTGGATCCACACCGCGCTGGGCGCGGTGCTGATCATCAGCGCCGCCGGGCTGATCGCCGGCACCACCTGGGGGCGCGTCGCGGCCATCACGATCGTGAGCATCTCGCTGGTCGCGAATTTCCTGTGGCTGCCGTACTACCCGTGGTGGTCGATCGTCATCATCGCCCTGGACATCGTGGTCATCTGGGCGATCACTACCTGGCATCCTGAGGGCTCCCGGACACTCTGACCTGCATTCGGGAACGGGAGCCGGCCCGCTGCGCGCAATCCCGCAGCGGGCCGGTCGCATTCGAACGCGACACGCTGCTGCCGTCAGTGTTCTCGAGATGCCCGCAACGCCGCGAGGCATTCGCCTGCCAGACCGGTCGAGCCGACCTCAGCGGGCACCGCGATCCCGTGCGCATGCCGCCCGTCGGCCGTGGCCGCGACGAACACCGTGAATCCGGGCCCGTCGCCGCCATGACCCACGATCGCCGACGGCCGCCCGTCGGTCATCACTCCCGAGCCGTATCCGGGTGTGGTCCAGGGGTGACCGGGCGCGCTCACGGGATGGGTGCGTGCCATGCGGACCCCGACGCCCCCGAGCTCGCCGGACATCAGGCGCGCCAGGCCCCGAGCGGCCGAATCCGCCGTGGCGGCAAAGGTTCCCGTGTAGACCCAGCCCGGGTCGTAGCGCTGGATCTCGGGCACGGTGGAGGGCACGCATCGCTCCCAGTCGGTGCGGTCCGCGAAGGGGAACGCCGCAATCCCCAGCGGTGTCAGCACGAGTTCGTCGATCACGTCGAAAAATCGCCCGCCGCGCGCGTTTTCGAGGGCCCGCCGAATCAGGTAGTAGCCGATATTGGAGTAGCGGAACGACCCCGGCGCGTGCAGCGCGACGCGATCGAGCAGAAGTTCTGCGGGCCAGGGAGTTTCCCGCGCGGCGACCGCGTCGGCGTAGTCCGGCCACCCTCCGTAGTCACCCAGGCCGGAACGGTGGGTGAGCAGGTCCCCGACGGTGATGTCCGCGAGCCGCGGTGGGACCGCGGTCAGTGATCCGATCGGATCGGACTCCTCGAACAGCAGTAGCGCCGCGGCGGCGGTGAAGATCTTGGCGACGCTGTAGACCGGGACGACGCTATCCGGCCCCGATGATCCGTGTTGCGATCGTGAGACATCCTCCACGGCCTCGACATTACGGGCGGGAACTCCGTCCGCCGGCATCCCGGACCCACAACGCATCGCGGGCACAGTCGAGGAGCTCCAGGCCGACGGCGATCTCGAATCTACGTGGAATCGCTCGACCTTCCGGCCGACGCACCTCGATGGCATTCGTGGCCACTATGGACCAGGGGCTCCCAGCAAGCTGCCTGACAACTGGTGACAACGACAGTGTCGCCAGTCAATCCGGCCCCTGCCGAACAGGATTCGGCGCGCTACGGTGGCCACACGGGCGCGGCACGCGCCGACTCGAGGAGGGGGTCTGTCATGAGCACCGCGTTGATCATCGGCGATATCCAGCGGGGCATCACCGACAACTACCCGTTCGCCGCCGGGGTCGTGCCACCGCTGACCGCGCTGGTCCCTCGCGCCCGGGCAGCCGGTGTCCCGGTTGTGTTCGTGCGCTTCGCCCTTCGCGTCAACGCCGCCGACCTGCCGCCGGGCAACGCGCAGTTCCGGGCGTTCTTCGACGCCGGCGACACCTTCCACGAGGGCTCACCCGGCACCGAGGTCACCCTGCCGGTCGACGCGCGGGACATCGTCGTCACCAAGCGCCGAGCCAGCGCCTTCGCGGGCACGGACCTCGACCTCGTGCTGCGGGCGCACCGCGTCGACACCCTCGCGATCGCCGGTGTCGCGACCAGCGCCATGGTGGCCGCGACCTGCTACGACGCGGCCGACCGTGACTATCGGGTGACCGTGCTCCGGGACGGCTGCGCCGACGAGGACGCGGTCGTGCACGACTTCTTCATGGACACGGTCTTTCCCGGCCGCGGGTTCGAGGTCGTGCCCTGTGCCGAGTGGGTCCCGGGCGGGCGCTGACGAGCTACCCGGCGGCCTCCTCGATGACGGCGGCCACCGCGCCCGGCTGCGAGACGAGCGAGGCGTGCGAGGCGTCGACCTCGCTGGTGCGCGCGCCCATACGCTGCGCCATGTACCGCTGGGCGGCGGGCGGAATCACCCGGTCCTGGGTCGAGACCAGGTACCAGCTCGGGGTTTTCGCCCAGGCGGGCGGCCCGCTCGGTTCGACGTTGGCGATCAACGCGGCCGACTTCTGGTGGGCGATCATGGTCGTGGCGGTCTCGGAACTCACGTCCTGGGCGAACAGGTCGTGGAAGTACGCCGGCTCGACGTACCCGTCCAGGCCCGATTCGGAGGGCTTGACGGCCAGGGCCGGGGGCAGCAGGCGGCTGCCGGGGAATTGCAGGGGGTTGATCGCGAACGCGCCCGGCTCGTACTGCTGCGGGCCGAAAGCCGCGATGTAGACCAGCGATTTCACGTCGGGATCATCGACGTTGGTGATGACCGCGCCGCCGTAGGAGTGCCCGACCAGCACGATGGGCCCGTCGATGCCGGCGAGGGCCTGCTCGATGACCGCGGCGTCGGAGGCGGGTCCGCGTAAGGGATTGTCGGGCACCACCACCGGGTACCCGTCGGCGCGCAACGCGGCCGCGACGCCGTCCCAGCTGGTGGCATCGGCGAACGCGCCGTGCACCAGAACGACTGTGGGCCGCGATGGTTCGGCGCTCGCCGGCGCAGCGGCCGCGACCGCTCCGGCAGTGGCCAGGATTACCGCTGCCGCGGCGGCTTTGGTTCGACTTGTCATGGGCGAATCTCCTCGAGGTCGTGGTCGCTCACTTACCGGGCACCGCAAAACGCTCGGACCAGACATACCATCCGGTGCCCGAGCGCCTTGCGTGCATGCGGCGCGGATCGCCGATCAGTACCTCGGCCCACTGCTCCCGGACGAGCCCAGATCGAGCTGGTTGAGCAGATTCTGAATGACAACCCACAGGTTCATCTCACGGTCCTTCGTGTCGTTCTCGGTGTGACAGCTATCGGCAATTCGACGGAAACGCTTGTGCTCGAACCCGGTTGGTCACGGCTGTTGCCGGTCGCTTGCGGGAGATCTTGCCGAGCAAGTGTCCAAATCCGACGGTTGTGATGGCAGTCACGGTGTGCTGTAGTGAAGATACATTGATACGCCTCGCGTGTCTTTGTATCAAAGACTCAATGAAGAGGGAATGGCATGGGTGCACACCAACTCGACAGGCGCGACGCACTACGGGCCGGCGGCGGGCTCTTGGGCGCGGTCGGCGCCATGGCGCTCGTCGGGCGAACCGCGCGAGCGGAACCGTGGACGTGGTCCCCGAACGACTCGATCGTCGGCAGCGGCGGCGGCGCGGACCCGCTGACGCTGTTCGACCCGGACGCCGATTCGGTGCTGCGCACGGTGATGAACAACGAAGACGTTCCCCGCGTGAATCAGTTGCTGGCCCAATGGACCCACAACGGCCAGCCCCTGCCCGCCGGGCTGCCCAAGGAGTTCGCGTCCTTCATCGAGCACGCCCGGCAACTGCCGTCCTGGGCCGATCACGGCAAGCTCGCGAGCTCGTTCGAGTTCAACAAGAAGCGCGGGCTCTACCTCGGAGTCCTCTACGCCTTCGCCAGCGGCATGATGTCCACGGTCATTCCGCACGAGGCCCTGGCGGTCTACTACTCGCGCGGCGGCTCGCACCTGAAGGACCGCATCGCCAAGACCGCCAAATTCGGGTACGACATCGGCACCGTCAACGCCTACGGCAATGACGGCGAAATGATCGTGACGTGCGTGAAGACCCGGATCATTCATGCGGCCGTGCGCAATCTGCTGCCGCAGTCGCCCTACTGGCCGGCCGGTGTCACCCCGATCAGCCAGGACGACCTCATGGTCACCTGGCACAGCCTGGCCACCACCATCATGCGCACCCTCACCGCCTGGCAGGTCCGTATCCCGGCCGCCGAATCCGATGGCTACCTGCACAGTTGGCAGCTCGCGGGTCACCTCATCGGCATCCGGGACGAGTACATCCCCGCCTCCTGGGCGCAGGCCGAATCCCAGGCCCAGCAGGTGCTCGACCCGGTGCTCGCGCCGACCGCCGAAGGCATCAACCTCGCCGACCAGCTGCTCAATCTCGGCGCGAACCTCGACCTGAGCCTGCTCAGCCGCGGCATCCTGGGCGCCTTCACCCGCTACGTCATGGGCAACAAGATCGCCGACTGGCTCCGCATCCCGCGCGAACCCGTCTGGAGCCCACTGCTGGAAGTGGCGTGGGGCCCGTTCGTGGCGGTCCGCGAAGGCGCGTTGAACATCGCGCCCGTGGTCGACATCCCCTACTGGATGTTCGACGAGTTCCTGCGCCAGTTCGCCATGTGGTACCTGGCCGAACTGCGCATGCCGATCAGCATCGAGATCCCGATGACCAACCGCTGAGACGGCTCCGCCTCCGAGGCCCGGGGCCGGCGAGCGCACCGCATGTGCCGCGCCGGCCCCGTCCGCGTCGCGATGTGTCCGTGCCCGCGAAAGAAACAGTTAACGCCGATACGTATCATCGACGATGTGCAAGATGCCACGCGATTGCACCGCGGGAACTCGCTGGCGACCCAGTCGAAGTAATCGGCGCGAAACGAGCTGTCGCAGGAGGACATCGGTGGAATCCGAGCAACCCGTCACGACGGCCACGTCGCCGAAATCGCTGCTCGAACGCGCGTATCTGGCCGCGGTGCAGGCGAACGAGCCCGCCGACGACTCCGATCCGGTCCGCGCCCGCATCCTGGACGCGGCCGACGAACGCTTCCAGCGCTGGGGCATTCAGCGTTCGACCATGGAGGACGTCGCCAAACAGGCGGGCGTCTCACGCATCACGGTCTACCGGCGGTTCGTCACCAAGGACGATCTGGTCGAGCAGGTCATCCTGCGCGAGTTCCGCCGCTACTTCGACCAGTTCCTCGTCGACATCGCAGAGGCGAAGACCCCGGGCGAGCGCGTCGTGCAGGGATTCGTCAGCTCACTGCGCACATTTCGTGGAAACCCGTTGATAGGCACCATGATCGCCGCCGAACCGGACCAGTTCATCGCCTCGCTCATCGGCGACGGTGGGCGCGCGGTCGCGATGGTCCGAGAGTTCGTCGTGCTGCAACTGCGCCAGGAGCAGCGCGCCGGCACCGTCTCCCCCGACCTGCGTATCGAACTCGTCGCCGAGGTGATGGTCCGAATCTGTGCCTCGTTCCTGGCGATCCCCAGCCAGGTCGTCGACATCGAGGACGACGAACAACTGGCGATGCTCGCCCGCGATTTCCTGGTGCCCATGCTCGAGCCCCGCCCCGCCCCGTGAACCCACGCGCCCCCGACGACCGCGCCGCGACGCCGGGCGCTCCCCTCCCGGGGCCCGGCGTCGCGGGCGTGAACTCACCCCGGGCCGAACATGCCCGGCGTGAGGTCCTGCCACCCGGTGGCGCGGGCCACCCGGGTGAGGTATCGGCGATAGGTGCGGCCGTCGACGTAGGCGCGGTGCCGCGCGGTGTCCAGCAACCGCAGCGAGCCGGTCAGATCGGGCCGGTCATGGGCGATCATGACATCGAATTCGGCTGCGCGAGAGGGATTGTGCCGTTGATCGTGCAGGTAGTGCGCGATCAGGTTGGCGATGCTGTCGAACAGCGCGTAGGCGCTGGAGTTGACCTCGAGATAGCCGACGCCGAACAGGTTTCGCCGCGTGCGGCTGAATGCGTTGAGGTAGAGGTCGGGGCGGCCGTCGCGCCAGTCGAAGTAGTCCGTCGGCAGGTACGGGATGCTCCAGTCGTAGCCGGTGGCGTAGAGGATCAGATCGGCAGATTCGGTGCTGCCGTCGGCGAATTCGACCCGATCACCGTCCAGCGCCGTGATTTCCGGCTCGAGCGCGATGTCACCGTGCTGCAGGTGGTGCAGCAGTTGGCTGTTGACCAGCGGATGCGATTCGAGCAGACGGTGGTCCGGGGCCGGCATGCCGTAGCGGGTCGCGTCGCCGTACAGCAGGCGCACCAGCGTCGTGGACAGCCAGCGGGCCACCGGCAGCGGCAGCGCGGCGCCGCGGTCGGCGAACTCTTCGGAAGGCCTGCCCAGCAGGGTTTTCGGAACCAGGTGGTAACCCCGGCGCAGGCTGATGCGCACCGATGCCGCGGTGGCGACCGCGTCCGCGGCGATATCGGCGGCCGAGTTGCCCAGCCCGACGATAACCACTCGTTTGCCGTCGAACTCGCGGGCATGCCGGTAGGTGCTCGAATGACGGATCTCGCCCGCGAAGTGCCCCGGCGGTGTGGGCATCCGGGGCGTCCACGTCACCCCGGTGGCGCAGATCAGCGCGTCGTACTCGCGCTCGGTGCCGTCGTCCAGGGTCACCAGCCATCGATCCCCGGCCCGGACGGCCGCGCTGACACCGGTCCCGAACCGGATCCGGGATTCCAGGCCGTACGACGCGGCGAAGTCCCTGGTGTAGTTCAGCACCTGGGCGTGCCCGGGAAAGTCGGGCAGGGCTGCGGGCATCGGGAAGTCGAAGAACCCCGCCTTCGAGCGCGAGGTGATGAAGTGCGCGGACTCGTACATCGGACTGCCGGGATTGTCGATGTCCCACACCCCGCCCACACCCGAATGCCGTTCGTACTGGTCGTATTCGAGGTCGAATCGCCGCAGGGCGCGGGCCATCGACAATCCGGCGGGGCCGGCGCCGATTATGCACATTCGCGGGCTCATGGCTGAGTATTCAACCGCCGCCGGCCCTCCGCACGGCAGGGTCGCGGTGACCGGTACGGGGGGATTACCGGACAAGATCGAGAGGATGTCGTGGACTCCCGGCTGACCGAAGCTGTCATTCCGCCGCTGGTGCTCCTGGGTGTGATGGACCTGGGTGCCCGGCAGGGCTGCGATGTCCGATCCTGGTTCGCCGGAACGGGTCTCAGCGCCGAGGCCATGACGACGGTCGAGGCCAAGATCTCGTTCGCGCAGGCGGCGACGGTGTTGAAACGGGCGCTGGGCGAGCTGCCGGGGCCGGTCGGAATTCAGGTCGGCACCCGTGACGCCCTGCAGTCCTACGGGATGCTCGGTCTGGCCGTGCGGTCGTGCGCGACGATGGCCGAGGCGGTGCGGGTGGGTATGGAACTGCACCAGGCCTCGGGCAGCCTGACCGACGCGGACGCGGAGTTCACGGGTGACCAATTCGCGTTGCGGCTCTACGAACGCGCCCCCGAACCCGCACTGCTGCGGTTCCTGTGCGAGGAGTCCTTTTTCAGCACGCTGCTGCTGTTCCGTTCCTTCGCCGGCGCGCACCTGGAACCGCTCCTGGTCGAATGCGCTTATCCCGCACCGGAATACGCCAACGCATATCGGCGGTTCTTCCGGTGCCCGGTTCGCTTCGACGCGCAGGCGAACCGGATGAGCTTTCCGGTGTCGATGCTCTCGGATCCGATCGCCACCTACAACCCGGTCAGCCTGGAGCTGTCGGTGCAGGCGTGCCGCCGCCTGGTGAGTACCGAACCGGGCGCACCCGATGTCGTGGCCGCGGTGGAATCGCTTCTCGCCGAAACGATCCGGCGCCCGCTGTCCATGGCTCAGGTCGCCGAGCGGATGTACACCACCGAGCGGAGCCTGCGCCGCCGATTGGCCGCGCACGGGCATCGCTTCGAGGAGTTGCGCGGTCGGGTGCGCCGCCGCAGAGCGGAATTCCTGCTGGAGCGCACGAACCTGCCGGTCACGCGGATCGCCGAGGAGGTCGGCTACCAGGATCCGCGCGAGTTCCGGCGCGCGTTCGTGCGCTGGACCGGCGAGACGCCGACGGCCCGGCGACGGCGTGCCGCGGACGCCGGACGATCAATCACCCAGTGAGGCGGCGCATCTGAGCGCGACCTCGAGCTCGAGCCGCCGGCTGTCCAGCGGATGCCCGAGCAACTGCTCGATCTGCTCGAGGCGGTAGCGCACCGTGTTGCGGTGCACGCCCAACTCCCTGGAGGTCGATTCGATGCTGCACATCGACTCCAGGTAGCAGCTCAGGGTCTCGCGCAGGCGAACCGCGGCGGGATCGCCGCCCAGCAGCCCGTCGAGTTCGCGTTCGACGAACGTGCGCATGGCCTCGGTGTTCTGGCCGACCAGGTACTCGAGCTCGATCGAGTCGTACAGCACGATATGACCCGGGCGCGCGGCGACACGCAGCATGCGCTGCGCGGCAAGGGCTTCGAGGTGACTGCGCCGGAACCCGGCGATGCCCGGGGCGGCGAGTCCGAAGGCCGCGCGCACCGGGCCCTCGGCCGCGATGCGCGACACCTCGACGGTCGCGTGGCGGGAGGTGCGCGCCCAGGCCCACAGCACCCGGGTGCCGCAGGCCAGGGTGAAGCAGCCGCGGGCGTCCAGGTGCGCGGCCAGCCGCTGGGCGGTGCGCTCGAGGTCCGCGATCGTGCCGGGAGCGTCGTCGTCGAGCCACAGCACGAACGCCAGGTGCGAATCGTCCAGCACGTAGCCGAGACGATGCTGGGCCACCACCGGGTCGATGGGGGCACCGGCCACGATCGCGCGCACCGTGACTCGGCGCCGGGCGAAACTGCCCGCGGGATCGGTGTCCCGCGGCGCGGCGAACACCCCGCTGAGCGTCTCGATCGAGGTGCCCGCCCAATCGGCGACACACGCCGCCGAATGCATGACCAGCTCCCCCGCCACCACCGGCTCGAGCGCGGACCGCTTGATCTGATCGGATAGGGCTCGAATCATGGCCTGCTGCCCGGAACGGTAGATCCGCAGCAGGATGCGCAGATCCAGGCCGGCGTACGACAGCGACTCGGCCAGCACGTGCGCTTCGTCGGGTAGCTCGTTCGGGGTGATCCCGGTGATGAGCCCGGGCAGCATGGTGCGTCCCAGGGCGGCCGAGCTCGCGTGCAGATTCGCGCGCAGCACCTTGGTGTCGATCTCGGGCACGTCCCGCAGGATGTGCTCGTCGGTGTAGTCGACGATGGTTTCGAGCTGGTTGTGGTCGAGCAGGTCGGGCACCAGGCGGCGCAGCCAGGCCGTCCCCGCCTCGGTGATGGTCGATGTGGTCATGATTTCCAGCAGGCCGATCCGATAGTGCAACAGGTGGTTTCGCGCAGTGCCCAGCAACGCTACTGAAGGCGCATGCCATCACACCATGTTTTCGGCCGCTACTCTCCGGTTAGAGCGAGAACAGCCCTGGTTTTCATGCGCCCCGGGCGGGGTCGATCGAATGGTCGATTCGCGGGCCGACGGCCCGGCATTCAGCGCGCGGCCCGCCTCGCCCATCGACCCGCATGCTGTTGCATCGGAGCCAGGAGTGTTGCTGGTCGACTGCTGCGGCCCCCGGAATTGGTGGCATTTCGGACGCGGACCGCTCGGTTACTGTCCGTTGGGCAGTAGTGATCGAATCGAATCGAAGAATGGTGACATGAGCGGCTTCACTATGAAAATGATTGCGGTGGCGGGGATTTCCTTGGCCATCGGCAGCGCACCCGCCCTCTCCTCGGCCGCGCCGGCGGAGCTGGAGCCGGTCGCGGCGAACAGTGGTTCGGCTCTGCTCGACCCGCTGGCCACGGCCTCGTCATCCGGATCGACCAATCTGGCGAATACGCCCGCGTGGTTGCTGCGTTGCCTCGTAACCGGCTCGAAGATGCAGCCCGGCGACCCCATGGGTTTCCCCGGCTTCTGCTGATCGCGCACCGAACGGACCCGGGCGCGTGACGCCCGATAAGGGGCGGCAAAATCGGGCATCACGCGCCGGTCGGGACGGCGCGGCGCGATCGTTCGCGGATCGGTGCGCTTCACCCCTCGAGAGCTCGATGGCCACCCCTGGTTCTGCGCGGTGCGGGGTGGCCGACGAGCTGGTCCCAATCTACACACTGTGCGGAATGATCAGCAACATAGTGCGCCGCGTCAAGTCGGTCTGTGCGGCAATACTTCTCTGATATTGCCAGTATCTACCTGTTTAATGCACGAGATGGGCGCCGTCGGTCTATCGGCTCTCCCTATTGATCAGAACTGTCGGTAACTTCCCTGCGGCGACCCGAGCGCCGCGTGCGGCCGATACCCTGCGGTTTCCTCCTCCGGCGCGCCCGACCCCATCAGCTGCGTCGGGATCAGCACGATGGCGCGGACACCGCCGAACGGAGATTCCCGCAGCCGCACCGAAATCCGGTGCCGGGCCGCGACCGTCGCGATCACGAACAGTCCCAATCTGCCGTCGTCGACCAGGGTTTCGAGGCTGAAGCTCGGCGGCTGGGCCAGTAGCGCGTTGTGCACCTCCACGTCCGCGTCGGATATGCCCAGGCCCTGGTCGACGATCTCGATCACCGCGCCCTTGCCGACGACCTTGCCGGTCACCTCGACCCGCGATTCCGGCGGGGAGAACGCGGTGGCGTTGTCCATGAGTTCGGCCAGGATGTGGATCAGGTCGGCCACCATCGCCCCGCCCAGGTGCACATCGGGCATCTTGGCCACGGTGATCCGGCGATAGTCCACGCTCTCGGCGACCGCGCTGCGGGCGATGTCGATCAGCGGCACCGGCTTTCGCCAGCGGCGGCCCGCGGTGCCGCCGCCGAGAATGATCAGGTTCTCGGCGTTGCGGCGGGCGCGGGTGGCCAGATGATCCAGCCGGAACAGCAGGTCCAGCCGATCGGGGCTCTCCTCGCGCTGCTCCGCGGCGTCGAGGATCTCGAGCTGCTTGTGCACGATGACCTGACTGCGCTGGGCGATGTTGACGAACACCGAACTGACCCCCGCGCGCAGTTTGGCCTCGGCGAACACCGCGTCGACCGCGGCGGCGTGCGCGCGATTGAACGCGTCGGCGACCTGTCCGATCTCATCGGTGCCGAAGTCCAGCTGTTGCGCGTGTGCGTCGGTGCGCACCGACGGATCCTGCTCGACGCTGCGCATCGCCTGGGGCAGATGATGATCGGCCAGCTCCAGGGTCTGCACGCGCAGCCGGTGCATGCGAGCGATCAACCGGTTTGCCAGCTGCAGCACGACCAGGAAGCCCAGGATCGCCACGCTCATCGCCGCGAGCCCGCCCAGCAGTGAATTGCGCTGCGTGCGATCGGCATTGCGCACCGCGATGTCCTGCGCGTCACGCGTCTGCCCCTCCCACAGCGCCACCAGCTTGGTCTGGATCCGCATGCCGGCGGCCAGCGCGTCGCTCCCGTCGTCGGCGGGTGACGCGGAGCCGGGCTTGTCACCGGTCGCGGGTTTCGCCCCGCGCGCGAGCAGCTCGTTGTGGAACGCGACCACCCTGCCCCATTCCTCGCCGGTCAGCATTTCGTTGAGCTGCGCGAGCCGGGGTCCGGCCAGAATGCCGGTGGCGAAGCTCATTTCGGCGCGCAGCTCGCCGACTTCGTTGCTGAATTCGACGAAGTGCTCGACGCTGAGCGTGTCGAACACCGACGCCAGGGCGCCCGCTCGCGAGAGCGCCTCGCTCGCGCGCAACGGGCCCAGGCCCTTGGACAGCTCCGTGGCCACATCCGAGGACGGCGCCGCGCGCCCGGCCAGGAGCGTGGCGGACATGATCACGTCGATGATGGACCCGAACACCGCCACGACCGGTTGCGGAGCCATCTCCCGGCGATCCACGGCGGTCCGCAGCCCCGGCAATTGCTCGTACAGCCGGTCGTATCCGTCGATGTCGGTGGCGAAGTCGGCGCGCATCCGCGCCGCGTCGACCCCCTTCTGCCGGACCTCGAGCAACGTGTCGTCCGAGCGCTGACGCGCGGTGGTCAGGTACGCCGCGACCGACTCGTCGCCGCCGATGTGCAGCACCGAGAGCCGGCGCTCCTCCTGGAAGGCCTGCACCATCCGCACCGCCGGACCCAGGGTGGCACTGGCCAATTCGGCCCACTGCCGCGCGTCCCGGCCCGCCACGATCAGGTACCCGGCCGCCCCGACCCCGGCGCCCAGCAGCGTCAGACTGGGCACGAGCACGATCGTGAGCAGCCGCGCCCGCACCCCGAACCGTCCGCCCGTCAGCGCCCCGGGCCGGTCATTCCGCCTCGCCCGCAGCGATTTCCACGAGAGCGGGGCCCGCTCGATGACTCCGGCCTGCGCAGCCGCCTCGACATCCGACATTCCGGGAAGTGTGATGTGCGTCGCTCCGGACCGGTAGGACACTTCATCCAATACGGCGGTCGCGGTTCTGGATAGAACCCGCGATCGTCGTGGTGGATCACACCTCGTGCGGTCCTGCGGCTCGGCTCGGCTCCTGAACCACGACGTCGATCGGTGCCGCGCGGCGTCCACGCAGCCGCCGGATGGTGTCGCGCCACAACAGCGCCGGCACCGCCACCGCCAGTTTCGCGGTCACCCCGGAGGTGAAGCTCAGCACGAACTGGTCCCGGAAAGCCGCACGCTGAACGGCTTTGGATGCCTTGTCGGGGTGGCCGGCGTCGAACGGTGGGTGCGGGTCGTACTCGATATCGAGCTGAATCACCTGCGCGCGTTCGGGTCCGTGGAGTTCCCCCACGAGCCAGAGTGCGAGATCGATACCGGCCGAGACGCCCGCAGCGGTGGCGATGCGCCCGTTCGTGACGAAGCGCTCGGTGGGGCGGGGCCGCGCGCCGAGGCGAGCCAGGGCCTGCTGGGCCGCCCAGTGGGTGGTGGCGGGGCGATCGTCGAGCAGGCCCGCGCTCGCGAGGACGAGCGATCCGGTGCAGACCGAGGTGGTCCAGAACGTCGTCGCGTGGACGTGGCGCAGCCAGTCCAGAATCGTCCTGTCCGCCGCTGCGGCTATCGCTCCCGGGCCGCCGGGCACCACGACGATGTCCGGGTTAGGCGTCTCCGCGAGCGTATGGGTCGCGCTCAGCGCCAGGACGCCGCTGTCGGTGACAACCGGACCGGCGTGCACCGCGACGAATCGGATGGTGGTGTCCGGCATGAAGCGCAGGACCTCGTACGGTCCGATGGCGTCGAGCGCGGTGACGCCCGGATAGAGCAGCACTGCCACTTGCATGGTGAATCCCCCCGTGGTGAACCCGGTCGGAGGGTCGGCCTCCGACCGGTGGTGTCGAACGGCGTCCGCGCGTCCGGTCGTGGCCCGCGCGAACGCCGCGTGGTCAGTCCGTGGTCGCGTCCAGGCGCGCCCGCACCAGCTTGCCGGTGGCGTTGCGCGGGAGTTCGTCGATGAACACCACCTCGCGCGGCACCTTGTGGCGGGCGAGATTCGACTTCACGTAGTCCTTGATCTCCTGCTCGGTCGTCGCGGCCTCGGGGGCGCGGACGACGAAGGCGCGCAACCGCTTTCCGAAGTCGCGGTCGTCGACGCCGATCACCGCGGCCTCGAACACGTCCGGGCGGGCGGCGAGCAGGTTCTCCACCTCCAGCGGGTAGACGTTCTCACCGCCGGACACGATCATGTCGTCGTCACGGCCGTCGATGAACAACCGCCCGTCGGCGTCGAAATGACCGATGTCGCCGCTGCACAGCAGGCCGTCGACGATCTCCTTGTGCCGTCCGTCGGTGTAACCCGCGAAACTCAGTCCGCTGGAGACGAAGATCGTCCCGATCACGCCCGGTTCCTCGATCTTCCTGCGGTTCTCGTCGTACAGGGCCACGCGGCAGCCGACGGGCGGGCGGCCCACCGTCCCCGGGGCGGCGCGCAGGTCCTCGGGTGTGGCCACCGCGGCGACCGCGACCTCGGTCGAGGCGTACAGGTTGTACAGCACGTCGCCGAACGCCTCGGCCGTGCGGCGACTCAGATCCGGTGAGACCGACGATCCCGCGGCGAAGATCACCCGCAGCGAGGAGGTGTCGTACTCGGCGAGTACCTCGGGCCCGAGATCGACGATGCGCTGCAGCATCGTGGGCACCAGAATCAGTGCCGTGGCGCGGTATTCGGCGATATTGGCCAGGGTCCGGCGCGCGTCGAACCTGCGCTGCTGGAACACGATTCCGTTGCCCAGGCCCCAGCCCAGTGTCAGCTGGGACAGGCCGGTGCCGTGGAAGATCGGCGCGGCCATCACGAAGGTGCTCTCGCGCGGCAACGGCACCCGGTCGAGGAACTGCGCGGACTGCAGCGGTGAAACCTTGTCGCGCGGAGCGCCTTTGGGAGTGCACGTGGTGCCGCTGGTCAGGATCACGATGCCGCCGGGCCGCTCGGGCGCCGGTACCGAACCGCCGTCGTGGCTCGCGATCAGCACGTCGGCGGTGACCGCGCGGCGGTCGACCTTGTCGTCGGCGTCGACCCAGGTCAGCACGCGCGGAATCGCCACCGGGATGGCGGACAGCAGATCGAGGAACTCGCTGTCGTGCAGGACCATCGCGACCCGCTCGCGCGCCACCACGTCGGCGAACTGCGGCTTGGCGAAGCCGGTGTTCATCAGCACCACGCGTGCGCCGAGCCGGCCGGCGGCCAGCAGGGACAGCACCATGCCGCGGTGGTCGCGGCACAGCGTGCCCACCACCTCGCCCGGGCGCAGGCCCGCGGCCGACAGTCCCGCCGCCAAGGCGTCGGCCTGCCTGTCGAGCTGGGCGAAGGTCAGCGGCCCGCGCTCGTCGATGATGGCCACCGAGTGCGGATTTCGCCGCACGGAGTGGTTCAGGACGGTGACGAAGGGGCCGAAGATATCCGCGTCGCGCAGCGAGCGCACGATCTCGCGGGGGTCGCGGAGTTCGAGCATGCCGCGTTTGTTCAGCACCCCCAGGGCCGCGGCCGAGTCGGTCAGGGTGCGCAGCACCTGACGTGGTGATTGCCTCGTGATTCCCATCGGCCCTCCGCTCGCCGGGGCCCCGGCGCATCCGCGCGGGGCCGCCACCCATCGCCCGAAGCGTAGCGCACTATGAGAATCTGCATTCACATAATTTGTCCGGATCGAGCGTTCCGCATTGCCTCACCCCGAGCGCTCTGAGAGAATTGATCATCAAATGACTCATCGACTCGCAGGGTTGTGATGGCGCTACCGATCGAGAACTCCCCCGTACCCGTCGCCGCCGATGACGCGCGCCCCTACATCGCGGGCGCGGGCGCTCTGCTCGGCGGGCCCGCCAACGTCGTCATGCAGCTGAGCCTGCCGCCGGTCGGTCGCGGCGTCGTGGAAAGCACGGTGGCCAGCGGCAGTTACGCGCTGCGCCCCGCCAAGCGCGGACGCACCACGCTGACCTACCTCGCGGTCGCGATGCTCGGCACCGACGAGGACCGCGCCGCCTACCGTGCCGCGACGAACACCTCGCACCGGCACGTCCGGTCCCGCCCGGGAAGTGCGGTCTCCTACAACGCTTTCGACCCGAACCTGCAGCTCTGGGTGGCCGCCTGTATCTATCGGGGCGTCGCCGACGCGCTGACGCTGCTGTACGGCCCGCTCGACGACGACTTCGCCGACACCCTCTATCGGCATTCGAGCCGGTTCGGCACCACGCTGCAGATGCGACCCGAGCAGTGGCCGGCCGATCGGGCCGCGTTCGCGGCGTACTGGGACGCGAAGGTGCCCGAGTTGTCCTTCGATCCGGAGGTCAAGCGGTATCTGCTGGACCAGGTGATCGACCTCGGACCCTACGGGCCGGTGCGACGCACGGCGTTTCGCGGCCTGAATCGCTTCTTCACCACCGGGTTTCTGCCACGGCACTTCCGGGACGAGCTGGGCCTGAGCTGGAGTCCGCGTCGGCAGCGTGTCTTCGAGATCGCCATGCGCACGATCGGGCGCGTCATGTTGCGCCTGCCCGAGCACTGGCGGCTGTATCCGCTCGACGCGTACCTGCGCGACATGCGTCGGCGCCGCGCCGCGGGCAAGCCGCTGGTGTGAGTGGTCTCCGCTCGACGTGACGAGAATTGCGGGTAACTTACTGTGCCCCGGGGGTGAACTGAGCTTCGCTACACCGACGTTGACGCGCCCCTGTGAAGTGCTGCGTGCGAGTCGGGGCTCGCACCCGGGGCGATGGCGGAACCTCTGAAACCGACTGTGCCACGCGGGTTCAGCGAGCATGGTCTGGCGGTTCGCGCAGCTTTGAATCCTGCCACTCGGTGGAATCCTTTGTCTGGAGCCGAATTCGAGCGTGTCGACGCGATCGTGATCGAGTTCTAGGCTGGGTTCGTGTCCAGCATGCGGAACAGGCTGAAGTTCGCCGTCGCCAGCGACCTGCTCGAAGTGGTGAACCCCTACATCCCCGGCAAGCCCCACGAGAAGCTCGTGCGCCAGGTCGGAAACGGCCGCGTGGGCCGCGTACTCGAACTCTGTGCCGGAACCGGCTACGCCTCCCGACTCTTGGCGGGTCGTCACCCCGAAGCCGAGGTGGTCGGCCTCGACCTGTCCCGGGAGATGATCGCCGTCGGAAACCGGAAACTCGCCGCGCGCGGCCCTGCGAACGTCCGACTGGTGGAAGGCGACGCCGGTTC
Organism: Nocardia sp. NPDC055321; assembly: GCF_053645575.1. Lineage (NCBI taxonomy): Bacteria > Bacillati > Actinomycetota > Actinomycetes > Mycobacteriales > Nocardiaceae > Nocardia > Nocardia sp. NPDC055321. Next base: position 18,569 of record NZ_JBSHMS010000026.1, on the reverse strand, counting down.
ACTCCCCTTCGAGGACAACACGTTCGACACCGTGATGGCCGTCTTCGGCCTGCACGAGGTCCCCACGACCGTGCGCCACGCCGCGGTCCGCGAGTCCGCCCGCGTCCTCGGTCCGGGCGGCAGGATCGTCGTCGTCGACCTGGATAAATCGCCCCGATCGGGTGCGCTCCTCGACGCCTACCTCCGGGTCGCGGAACCCCGTCATGCCCGGGAGATCTGCGGCTCGGGTCTGGTGAACCTGCTGTCGGACAACGGTTTCACCGTCGATCACCATGCTCCCGCCGAGGGCTGGGGTGCGACGCAGACGGTGGTCGCGACCGTTCGGCCCGCCTGATCTGACCCGCGTGGGCCTCCAGCACCGCCCTGCCGCGCTGACCTCGCACGGAACCCGGGTCAGCGCGACCGCCCGACCTCGTACGTGCCATCTGCCCGCGCGATACCGCCCGTTTGCCATTCGGTAACGGTGTTGATCAACACGTTGTTCGGACGCCTATCCGCTCCTAGCGTTGGGCACATCTCGCAATGACCATCCATGACCGAATCTCGGTATCAGGAGGACCCATGCCTGTGTGTACGACGCGTGACGGAGTCGGTATCCACTACAAGGATTGGGGAGCGGGTCGCCCGGTCGTCTTCATCCACGGCTGGCCGCTCAACGCGGACGCCTGGGAAGACCAGATGAAATGGGTGGCCGACCACGGATTTCGGGGGATCGCCCACGACCGGCGCGGACACGGGCGTTCGGACCAGCCGTGGACCGGGTACGACTTCGACACCTTCGCCGACGATCTGCGCGACCTGCTCGAGCATCTCGATGTCCGGGACGTGACCCTGGTGGCCCATTCGATGGGCGGCGGCGAGCTGTCGCGGTACATCGGACGGCACGGCACCGACCGGATCCGCACCGCGGTGTTGCTGTCGGCGATTCCGCCGCTCATGGTCCAGACGCCGCAGAACCCGGAGGGCGTGCCCGAGGCCGTGTTCGACCAGATCAAGAGCGGAATCATCACCGAGCGGTCGCAGTTCTGGCAGGAGACCGCCGTGGGGTTCTTCAGCGCGAACCGTTCCGGGACCAAGGCCACGAAGGGCAACAAGGACGCGTTCTGGCTGATGGCGATGCAGGAGAGCATTCAGGCGGGTGTGGCGTGCGTGGACGCATTCGCTTACACCGACTTCACCGACGATCTGAAGAAGTTCGATGTCCCCACGCTGCTCATCCACGGCGACGACGACCAGGTCGTGCCCATCGACGCGACGGCCCGCAAGGGCGTCGAGATCATTCCCGACGCCACCCTGATCGTGTACGAGGGTGGTTCGCACGGCATCGCCATGGTGCCCGGGGACAAGGAGCGGTTCAACAACGACCTGCTCACTTTCTTGAAGGTGTGAGCTCGTTCGATCACCGTTGAAGGCCCCCGCGACGCTGATGCATCTCGTCGGCTTTACCTCAAGCGACCAGTTTGTGTCATGTCACCGACTTCGCGTGCCGACTTGGCCCTCGCGGGGGTCAACGCCACCCGGGCGGACGCCCGAATGCGTTAGCTTCGAAATGTCCGGACAGCAAGTGGTACAAGGTGACTCGCGTACCAGCGCCGGTGGTGCACCCCCGCAGGGTGCGGCGGCGAGCCTCAGACTCCCGTCGTCGTACTCGGTCCCGCATCGCGCCGGCGCCACGCGGGTCGCCGCTGTCCGGACCCGGGACGGTCCGGACGCCTGTTCAGCTGCCAGGTGTCCGGACCGCCCGTGACAAAGAAGTCGGGCTGCGACCGTCAGTCGCCGTTGTGTTGGCCTATCGGCTGCCCGCGGCCGCGTCGCCGTCCATGATCGTGTCCCACCACTGGCTCAGGGGGCTGGGGTCCGGCCACACCGCTACGACGGGCCCCTGGGGTTCGGGAGTTACCTTGTCGGCCTCGTTGATCACCCGCACGGGGAACGCTCCTTCCGAATGGAATATCGCTCACGCTCGCGATCAGTCGACTGTCGCCGACATGTTCATGATCCAGTCCAAGTTTTGCTGCCGGTTTTCTGTCAAGTTACGGTTAGCGTTCATGCGGGTGTCCGGCAGGCTCGAACGGCGACATAATCGGCCGATCGCTAGGGTTGCCCGTCGATCGCCGAAGTGGGCTGGTGACGTCGAATACAGCCCTTCGCCGTGGCGTCGAGGTATGTGACCCGGACCCGTCAGCGCCGTTCCGTGCGCACGCTGAGCAGGACGGCGATCGCGAGCAGGATCAGCAGGACCAGGGCCAGGAACACCTGGGGATGCAGGCCCAGGACCGTGGGGTTGTCGAACTCGGGATCCGTGACCGCGGTGCCCGGGAAGAGGGGCGCGCTCAGGAGAGCGAGCCAGGGGGTGGACAGGATCGCGCAGGCCGACCACAGGTGAGAGCGGGGGTCGTTGCCCCGACGCCACAGCAGTACCAGGGCGATCACGCTCAGGAGCACCGTCATCGCGATGTACTGCGCGTCGTGGAACTTCGCGTGCGGCGGCCACGCGTCGTTGTGCAGGTGCTGGGCGGCGCTCGCGGGGATCACCAGGTCGGCGAGCACCGCGCCGAGCGCGGTGACGACCGCGACGATCGTGGCGACGATTCTCGGGGCCGACGGCCGGGTGGAGGTTGGTGCGGTCATGATGTGTAATCCCTTGCTGGGTCAGGGTTTCGAGGTGTATCCGCGTAGGAAGTCGTCGACGACCGCGTCCACGTAGTCGAGATCGAAAGTGCGATTGGCGATCAGCTTCCGGAAGAAGAGCGGGCCGTGCAGCTGATCGACGGCGAGGTCGACATCGAGGCCGGACGGTAGTTGGGCGCGGGCGATCGCGGCGGCGAGGATCGCGCGGGCGGGCCCGGTGCCCGACCGGTACAGCACCTCTTTGACCTCGGCGAACTTCGGGTCGACGCCGGCGCGTTCGACGATCACCCGCATCCCCTGCTCGACGCTCGGTTCGTGCAGCATCGCCCGGGTCGTCGCCAGGGCGGTCCGCAGGTCCGCGCGCAGATCGCCGGTCCACTCCGGCTGCGACACCGCGATGTGCTGGATCACGGTGTCGCGCACCAGATCCGGCACCTCGGGCCAGAGCCGGTAGAGCGTGGCCCGGCTGATTCCACTGCGCGCGGCGACGGCGCCGTGGGTCAGTCCGGCCAGCCCCTGCTCGATCAACAGCTCGCGCGCCGATGTGAGTGCGGTGTCACGACTGCGTACGACGCGTGGATCCGGTGCCCGCACAGCCCTCCTTATGATACAGATTGTTTCAGAGATACGAGACAAACTGTATCGAACTTCGGCGCGCAGGGCACGCGCAGTCCGGGAATACGACGAATCCGTTGAGCGTCGCTTAGCGGTGTGTTGCTGAAATACGCCTTGTTGGACGGGCTTTCGAATCGCGATGCTGGGTGCACAATCACGCACACTCGAAGGGCAGTCCATGCGCAAGATCATCGAATCCACTTTCGTCACCACCGACGGAGTCGTCAGCGACCCGCACGTGTGGGGTGCGCAGTACTGGGATGACGAGCACAGCGAGTACGGGTCCGACTTGCTGTTCGCCTCCGACGCGCTGCTGCTCGGCCGCGAAACGTACGAGGGATTCGCGCAGGTGTGGCCCACCCGCCCCGCCGATGATCCGTACGCGGCCCGGATCAACGCCCTGCCCAAGTACGTCGCGTCGCGCACCCTCACCCAGCAGGACGCCACCTGGAACGCCACCATCCTGCAGGGCGAGGTCGTCGACGCGGTGCGGGAGCTCAAGGCGCAGGACGGCGGGAACATTCTCAAGTTCGGCACCGGGTCGCTGTCGCACGCGCTGCTCGACGCGAAACTCGTTGACGAGTACCACTTCTGGATCTTCCCCGCCGTCGCAGGCACGGGTGAGCGGCTCTTCGACGGCTACGCCGACGTCGCCCACCTCGACCTGCTCGGGACGACCACCTTCAAATCCGGCATCGTCGTACACCGTCTCGCCCCGCGCTGATCGCGGCCGCGATCCGCCGGACGGGTACCGGCGCTATCCATGGCTCGCAAATATGGTACGTATGTACCAGTTATGGAGGGGATACTTCGTATGAGACGGTCGGCCCGCGTCACTCTGATCGGCGGGATAACCTGCACCGCCGTACTTTTCGCGATGGGTGGCTGGGAGCGTCGCTGGATCGCCGACGACGGGCTGACCGTACTTCGTACGGTGCGTAACCTCTTGGCGGGCAACGGGCCCGTCTTCAATCAGGGTGAGCGGGTCGAGGTCAACACCAGCACCGCCTGGACCTACCTCATCTGGTTCTTCGGCTGGATCACTCAGGCGCGCCTGGAATACGTGGCCCTCGGGCTCGCGCTGACCCTGTCGGTCGCCGCGATCGTCTTCGCCATGCTGGGCGCGGCCCGGCTGTGGGGTGGCGCGAGTTCGGTGCTGCTGCCCGCAGGCGCGCTCGTCTACATCGCGATACCGCCGGCTCGGGATTTCGCCACCTCGGGGCTGGAGTCCGGGCTGGTCATCTGCTGGCTGGCGGTGCTGTGGTGGTTGCTCGTTCGGTGGAGCAGCAGCGAAAGCCCGAGTCCGGCAGGGGTTCTCGGGCTGTCGTTCTGGATCGGCCTGGCTCCGCTGATCAGGCCGGAGATGGCGGTGATCGGCATCGCGGCACTGCTCATGGTGGTTTGCGCGCCGTTGCCATCGACACAGTTGCGGCCGTGGGTGTTTCGCGCGGCGATCGTGGCGGCGGCGGGTGCGGTGCCCGGCGTATATCAGGTGTGGCGCATGGGCTACTACGGTCTGCCATACCCGAACACGGCCGTCGCGAAGGACGCCACCGGTGCGAAGTGGCGGCAAGGGTCGCTCTACCTGTGGGATCTGGTCGGACCATACTGGCTGTGGGCGCCGCTCCCGGTGCTGGCCGTGGCGGCGGTCGTCGTGGCGCGGTCCAGATCCGCCGGCGGCTCACCGTCCCTCGCAGGCGTGAATGCCGCACCGCGCGAACGCGTTCGCGACCTGCGTACACGTGTACGGACTCCCGCGACGGTGGTGATGCTGATGCTCGGCACCGGTGTGCTGTTGACCGTGTACGAGATTCGCGTCGGTGGCGATTTCATGCACGGCCGGATGCTGCTGCCGCAACTGTTCTGCCTGTTGCTCCCGGTGATGGTGCTGCCCCTGCGACTATCGGTCGATCGGGTGTTCGCGGTCGTATCGGCCGCCGTAGCGGGCAGTATCGGCTGGGCGCTGGCCATCGCGGACACCACCGCGATCACCACGGCGAACCGGATCACCGCCGCCGGTGTGGCCGACGAGCGCCTGTACTACATCCAGAACACGGGTCGTGCCCACCCGATCCGCGCCGAGGACTACCTGAACTATCCCCGGATACGCGCCATGCTCGCGGATGTCTCCAGCACCCCCGGTGGCGGCCTGCTGATCAACACCCCGACGTTCACCGCCTGGCACGTCGTCCCACCCCCTGCGCCCCTCTCCACCCCGGCCACCGGGCACACCGTGTACTACGTGAACCTGGGCATGATCAGCATGAACATGCCCCTGCACGTACGCGTCATCGACCCCGTGGGCCTGGCCTATCCCCTGGCTGCGCACACCATCCGGTTCCCGGACGCCCGCATCGGCCACGACAAGAATCTCGACGCCGACTGGGCGATAGTCGACGCCCGCGTAGCCGTCTCGCCACCCGGTCTCCCCCAGTTCATCGACGAAACGTGGGTGAGCCGCATCCGAACGGCCATCACCTGCCCCGACACCCAGGATGTTCTGGACTCGACGCGAGCACCCCTCACCTTGAATCGGTTCCTCCACAACGTGTTCCACGCCCTCCCCCACGCCCGCTACCGCATAGACCGGGTCCCCGAGTTCGAATTGGCCCGCTGCAACCTGACCTCCTTGTCGACGGTGCGATAACCACCCACGTCGCGCGCGTTCTCGACGCCGCAACCTCGAGCTCCGTTCCGCGGCCGTGTTGAGCCGTACCCCGGACCGGCGGTTCGAGCTTCGGGATGGCGCTGATGATGTCGAGGGCTTGGCGACTGTGGTAGGCGGCCTAGCGGGATCGCTGGTCGGGGTCCTCGGCGGACCCCTGGGCGCGCTGCTCGGTGGGAGCCTGGGAGCGCTGACCGGTGGCGTCGGCGACGCGGCGCGCGCCGACGAGTCGGACGGCGCGATCGAGTTGTTCGCCAGGTATGTCCAGCCCGGGCGGACCGCGCTGCTCATCGAGTTGGTCGAGTACACACCCGAAGTCCTCGACCGGGCGGTAGCAGGTTTGGGCGGAGATCCTCGCGAGCAGTGTCAGGGCGTAGGAACGGCCCATCGGAACAGCCTCCGAACCGCTAGGTTATTTTGTAGCTACATCAGCCTCGGCTTGAATATCAGTTTTCTACAACAGCTTTGCTGTACGTCAAGAAAAGAGCGGCAATACAGAGAATATTCAGCTACATATCCGTCGACACCGTCAGGAGACCTGCATGTACCGATCCAACGGAAACTTCGAGGCGTTCGCCCGGCCGCCGAAGCGCGAGTGGCCGTCCGGCCGCAAGGTGCACCTGGTCGGCGGTGGTCTCGCGGGTCTGGCGGCGGCCGTGTTCCTCATTCGCGACGGCGGGGTCGCGGGCAAGGCGATCACCATCTACGAGGAACTGACGATTCCCGGCGGCAGCTGCGACGGCCTGCTCGACGAGCACAAAGGTTTCATCATTCGCGGCGGTCGCGAAATGGAAGCCCATTTCGAGACACTCTGGGACCTGTTCCGCTCGGTTCCGTCGTTGAACACCCCGGACGCCTCGGTGCTGGACGAGATGTACTGGATCCACAAAGCCGACCCGTCCACCAATCCCAACCGCGCGATCCACGATCGCGGTCAGCGCATCGAGAAGATGAAGGATCTCACGCTCACCCCGCGCGCGGTCCAGGAGATTCTGCACCTCGCACTCACCAGGGAAGAGGACCTCGACGACAAGCGCATCGACGAATTCTTCGGCGAGGAGTTCTTCGCGTCGAACTTCTGGCTCTACTGGGCGACCATGTTCGCGTTCGAGCCGTGGGCCTCGGCGATGGAGATGCGCCGCTACCTGCTGCGCTTCGTGCACCACATCGAATCCCTGGCCGACCTGAGCTCGCTGCGGTTCGCGCAATACAACCAATACGAATCGCTGATCGAACCGCTCGTCGCGCATCTGCGATCCGAAGGTGTCGTGTTCCGCAACGCGACCCAGGTCCTCGATGTCCTCGTCACCGAAGCCGGGGGCCGCAAGACCGTGACCGAGCTCGAGTTGCTGGTCGGGGCCACCACCGGCGGCACCGATGGCGAAGCCGCCGCGTCGGCCGGACTCGGAAACGACGGTACGACCGAGAAGGTCGCCGTCGCCCCGGAGGACCTCGTCATCATCACGAACGGATCGATCACCGAGAGCTCGACCTTCGGCGACAACGACACCCCCGCACCGGTGGTCACCGACCGCGGTGGCGCCTGGAAGCTCTGGAAGACGATGGCCACCCGCGACCGTGCGTTCGGCTATCCGGAGAAGTTCAGCGAGAACATCCCCGAGGCGAACTGGACCATCTCGGCGACGGTCACACTGACCGACGACAAGATCGCGCCCTACATCGAGAAGATCACCGGGCGGGACCCGCGCGGCGGCAAGATCATCACCGGCGGCCCGTGCAGCATCAAGGATTCGAGCTGGCTCTACGGGTTCACCATGAGTCGCCAGCCGCATTTCGCCGCGCAGGACCCCGCCCAACAACTCGTGGTGTGGCTCTACGGCTTGTTCTCCGACAAACCGGGTGACTACGTGAAGAAGACGATCCGCGAATGCACGGGCGCCGAACTGACGGCCGAATGGCTGTACCACATCGGTGTGCCGGTCGATCAGATCGACGACCTGGCCCGCAATTCGGCGAGTACGGTGCCGTGCAACATGCCGTACATCTCGTCGTACTTCATGCCCCGCGCGCTGGGTGACCGGCCGAAAGTGGTCCCGGAAGGATCGCAGAACCTGGCGTTCATCGGTAACTTCGCCGAGACCGAGCGCGACACCGTCTTCACCACGGAGTACTCGGTACGCACTGCCATGGAGGCCGTGTACACGCTGCTGGACGTCGACCGGGCGGTCCCGGAGGTCTTCGGTTCGTCCTTCGATGTGCGGGTCCTGCTGCAGGCGTTGTACTACCTGAACGATCGGAAGCCGCTCAGCGAGATCCCGATGCCTTTGGGCGGCAAACTGATCGAGAAGGCGGCGCTGAAGAAGATCGAAGGCACCTATCTCGAGCAGTTGTTGCAGGAAGCCGACCTCATCTGAGCGGGTACGTGCCGGTCACCGGTGATCGACCGGCACGTCCCAGAACGCGATCTCGTGGCGCATCCCGGTCAGGAACAGCTCCTCCGCATTGTCGCCGCCCGCTTCGTCGAGCATTTCCGCGCAGCGGGCGGTGAGCGCGGCGAAGCCGGGGTCGGCGTAGGTGTCGCCCCAGCGTCGGTAGCGGGGGTCGGCGGGCGGGTTCTGCGCGAGGATCGGCCGCCGAGTGGTGGCGGGCGGGCGCCTCATTGCATCGACAATCCCACCGGGTGCGCCCAATCCGCATCGCACACCCACATCCACAACGCGTACCCGCGCCCGATGACGATCCCCGTCGGATCCTGCTCGGCCCGGGTGTGCGCCCCGACCGGATGCCACAGGTCCTCGCCGTCCCATTCGACGCCATGTGCCTTGAGCAGCAACGTCATCGACGAACCACACGCATCGCAGCGCATCGGCTGCGGATCCGAGAGATTCCAGGCCGCGTATCCGCCGACCTTCCACCCCATCGTGATCGACCGCCCCCAGCTGTACCGCAGCCCGGTGCGCTCCTCCCACGCCGCGACGCGAGCGGCCAGGTCCGCGGGCAGTAGATCGTGGTACTCGTACTCGGTGATCCGTTCCGGTGACACCGTGCACGGCGCGGGCACATACACCTCGTTGCCCACCCACGCCGGGGACGGCGGACTCGCCAGCGGTTCGGTGACCTCGCCCGCGGCCCGCCAGCGCACGGTCACCGCCGGCGCCCACAACGGGTCGTGGTCGACCGGACACCACAGCACCTGCAGCAGATCGGTCCCCTCGGGTCCCCGGTAGTCGGCGATATCGCGGCGGTACAGCTGCGCGACGGGGATCAGCGGCACCGGGTCGGGATCGCTCTCGAGTCCCTCGGACTCGCGCCAGGATCGATGATCGTCGGTACAGACCGGCCACGCCTCGTCGGCCGGCCACAACAGCGGACCACCGACCGAGCTCTCGTGCACCCCGGGCGCACCCCGCCGCGGGTGCAGGCGGGTCGCACTGCGCCGGTACGCGGCGAGCTCGGGAATGTCGGAGACGATGCCGTCGAGATGCTGCGGGGTGATGGGCACACCGCGACCGTAGTGGGCGGCTACGACAGTGCGTACCGCACACAGTCTTTCGATCCTCCACCGAGCCGCCCGGGCCTGAGGCCCGCCCAGGAGTGGCTCCGTCATTGCCTCGAATGCCGTCAACGGATCGAGACGAGGAACCGTGCCCCCTACGCCTGAGTGAGGATCACCGCGGCCGGATCTAGCCGACCGGGCTGAGCCGGGGGATGCTGGTGCGGGTCACGGTGGGTGTGAGCGTGGTGTGTGGGAAGAAGGTCTCGCTGCTGCGCTCGCTGTGCGTGAGCGGGGTGATGGACGGGTAGTACAGCATCGCGTAACGGGGTGAATCACCTTGGAAGAAAAGGTAATAGCCGTAGGTCCACGCGCTGTCCGACTCCCAGTAGTAGTCCGATTTCGGCAGGCTCTCCCAGCAGATATCGGTCGCGCCGACGCTGGTGTTGAGCGCGGCCCCGCGGATATCGGCGGGCACGGTCACCACCCGGTCCCAGTCCTGCCATCCCGCGCGCCGGGTCAGCTCACCGAACGACACCCGCGCGCCGCCCTGCGAGGCCGTGCGGGCCTCGGCGAAGAACCGATCCGAGTCCCCGATCGGCTGCTGCTTCTTGCTGTCGAAGTCGAACCGGCGAGGGCAGTCCCCGGCCAGTGCGGTGGGCTCGGGATCCGGGCGCATGACGGCCACGACCACCGCGAGCCCGGCGATGCCCGTCACGACGAGCCCGCAGACCGCGCCCACGATCACCAGGCCGATGAGCAGCGCGCGACGCGGGCCGCTCACTCGGGATCCGGGCAGCGGTACTGCACCTCGGCCGCGAACACCTCACGGATTTTCTTGCGCGTGAGCGTGCCCTCGTAGTGCGCGAGCCAGCGTTTGGGCATCGTGCGGCCCCGGGTGACATCGACCGTCATCCCCGCCCGCGGGTTCCCCGGCTCCAACAGGACCGTGAGATCGGTGGCCGGCGCGTTCGACACCGGCAACACCGCGACATGCGGTAGCACCGCGTTATCGGCGGAATTGCTCACTATCAGGACCAGATCCGGCCCCAGCGAACTCGGCGCGGCACGACCGCCGATCGACGCGGTGAACGCCCACACCTCACCCTGCCGCGGACTCGCGGCATCAGGATTACCAGAGCTCACCGGGCAGCGAGTTCCGCGTCCGCCGCAGCGTATTCAGCGGCCAGAGCCGCATCGGCCTCCGCGCTGTCCAGGCCGTTCTCGTGATACCAGGCAGCCAGCACGGCGGCGCTGCTGTCCGCTGCGCTGGTCGAAGTGCTCGCTGTCATGGACTCGATGGTAGTGCACGCCCCTGACCGGGCGCTCTGCTCACGCGGTTCCGGGCCCGCGCACATCCCTCCCCGGCGCGCTGGAACGCCTTCGCAGGCAGTGCGCTCTTTTCGTCATCTCCGATTCGAACCGGTGCTGACCTCGCTCGCACGAGCAGCGTCGCGCCCAACAGCGCGGCGCCAGTCGATGTGGGGTCGACCTCGATGATGAGAAGGTATCTACCGCTCGCGGGTGCTGGTCGTCGTCGAGGTGGGGCGTGGGGGCAGTTTGCGGCCCAGCAGCTTCTCGGCTTCGCGTCGGTTGGCTTCGATCTCATCCGGAAACAGCGGCACCCGGCGCGCTCGCCAGGGTTCTTGGGTCAATGCGCTCACTGCTCGCCTCCTTTGAGGATCGTCTGAATGACAAAGTTGTTCTCGCGGAACGAGTTGAACGTGTTGTCAGCCGTGATCGACAGGCACGTCCCAGAACGCGATCTCGTGACGCATCCCGGTCAGGAACAGCTCCTCCGCATTGTCGCCGCCCGCTTCGTCGAGCATCTGCGCGCAGCGGGCGGTGAGCGCCGCGAAGCCGGGGTCGGCGTAGGTGTCGACCCAGCGCCGATAGCGGGGGTCGGCGGGCGGGTTCTGCGCGAGGATCGCGCCGAGCGTCGAATAGCCCCACATGCAGGGGTACAGGGCGGCGAGGCCGTCGGCGTAGTTCGCGGCCGAATCCAGTAGGAACGCGGTGTAATTCGCGCAGGGTTCGCCTTTGGTGGCGTTGTCGAGGTCGGCGCCGAACTCCGCGGCCAGACCGCGGTGCAGCGACAGTTCCTCGTGGAAGGTGCCGTGTGCGAGATCTACGAGGTCACCGAGGTGGGCGGCGGGCGCCTGCCAGGCGAGGCGGGAGAAGACCCGGACGTAGTCCAGCAGGAACAGGTAGTCCTGCTCCAGCCACGCGCGGAACACCGGTTCCGCGAGTTCGCCTTTCGCGATCCCCGCCACGGTCGGATGCGCCAGTTGCTCCTCGACCAGTGGCCGCCCGAGCCGCTCCAGATGCGCCGTAAGACTCATGCGCGAGAACTCCCTACCGATTCGAATGCCTACCGATCCAGCCGAACATCCCGGTCACGAGTAGCTCGAGCCGCCGCCGATCTCGACCGTCCGGCGGCGCACATACTCGCGATACTCGACCGGTTGTGCGGCAGCGCACGGTGGTTGACCGCCGCCGCCGGAAATGTATCCGAACGCGGTCGGCAATGGTGGATCCGGTCGGTGGCTCCACCGTCTACTTCAAGCTCTGTCGTGTGCGGGCGCTGAGCCGACGGAGGCGGGAGTCGACTCGTCGTGCGCTACGCGCGTCGCAGGTTGCCGATCAGATCGACCGAGATCGCCTTGGCCGCGGCCTCGGACCCGGCGACCGACGCGAAACCTCGGTAACTCACATCGATGTAGGCGTTACCCGCGCGGACGAGGAGCCGGGCGTCGAACGCCGACGGTGTCAACGCCGATCGACCGAGCAGCAGGTAGGCCTCGTCCCCGATCACCGGGGTTTTCGTGCTGGGCGAGGTGTGCCCGGCGGTGAACGCGGCGGCCGTCGTATCGTGCGCGGCGGCGAGCATTCTCGGGGCATCGTCGGTGAAGGTCAGGGTCACCGCTATCGAAATATGCGGGGTGCCCGGTGTCGTGACCGTCCAGCGCGGCGCGTGGGTGCGATCGTCGCCGTTGTTCGCTCCAGCATAGGACTGCAACTCGCAGGTGGCCTTCGGCGCGTGGATGGCGATCACCTCATCCGATAGCAGAGAGCACTCGTCACCGCGACCGATCGGCGCGTACGTCGCGCTCATCACCGGCGTGGCGGTCTCGCCGCTGTTCACGTTGACCAGGGCCACCACGATCCCGCCGACGCTGCCCACCACCGCCAGCGCGGCGGATACGGCCACCAGCCGCCACCGCGGTGTCGCCAGTGGCGGGCTCGCGGCCTGCAGAATCGGCTCGATATCCGGCTGTGCGGCAGACCCCCCGGTGCTCGCCATGTTTCGACCTCTGCCCCAGTTCAGTTCGGATGACGAGCAGACGCTAACAGACGATCGCCGGTGACGGTATCGATTGGTGTGGCGGGGTTCGGGTGCCTGAAAAGCTGTAGTGTCCTGCAGTTTTTGGCTAGGGCCCGGCCTCCCGCCGGCGCGCTTCCGGCCTGTGATGGAACCTGCGCGACGGTCATCCTCTCCGATCGGCCGGATGGAGCCAGACCGCGAGGTTGCGAACGTAGTCGCGATAGATCGCCAGTCGGGCAGGGGCGGCCTTGATCTGGGAGCCGGGCGCCTCGCTGACGAACGAGGGTGCACCGCGGTCGAGATCCCAGTTGTAGTCGGCGAAGTGGTGGAAGGTCGACTCGGCGACGGCCCGGCCCATTGCCTGTCCCTCCGGGGTGACTTCCCCGTCGAGCGCGACGGCGAGGTTGAAGTGGCGGCCGGACACCGTACTGCGCCCGCGGGCGATGACGATGGCGGCCGGCGTGCGAGCGGCGACCGCGCCCTCGTGCGGGTGAGCCGGGAACCATTCGATGCGGCCGGTGCCGGATGCGTTGGAGCGCAGCAGTTCGTGGACCGGCTCGGTGGTGAAAACCCGCTGATAGTCGCCATTCGCTCCGGAATGGTAATTGGGCCAGGAGATCTCCGGGGTGTCCTGGTCGTCCCGTGACCGGGCGGGGTCGGGATTTCGGTGGTGGAAATGGTTCACTTCGCCGAGTGACCCGAGACCGATCAAACAGCTCCCCAGGTCGTGGTGATCGCGCGCGGTGAGCACTCCACGGCCGTGTTCTCTGAATCGGACGATGGCCGCGGATTCGGTGTCGGTCAGGCCGTCGCCGGTATCGACCGCCAGCAACCACAATTGGTCGAAATCCGAGCCGTCGAGACGGCTCAGAACCGGGTCGTCGGCCCCGTGAACGGCGCGGTCGCGGGCGGTCACGTCGTGGCCGGCCGCTCGTAGTTCGGCCTCCAGGAGCGTGAACCGGCCGATGTTCCAGTCGTCGGACTGCGGGGTGATCGTGGTCTGCAGCAGGATCTTCGACATCGCGGCCCTCGTCTCGTCGTTTCGGTCGACAACTAGGACCACAGGCAACACCGGGATGTGACACCGCCTCCATCTCTCCTGAGCGCCATCGACTGTCACATCGAGCCGAGTGCGCCTTGTCCAAGTAGGTGACACACCGGACGACTTGCTGAAACGAGGTTCGACCATGGGCACCGCCGACCCCATCGAGACGCTGGAGGACCTGCGTCGTCACCTGCAATGGGCGATCGAACTGGAACACGCGACCATCCCGCCGTACATGTGCGCGCTGTACTCGCTGGACATGGCCGCCAATGTCGAAGCGGCACAGGTCATCAGCAGCGTTTTCGTCGAGGAGATGCTGCACCTGTCGCTGGCGGCCAACCTGCTCAACGCCGTCGGCGGCGAGCCCCGGCTCGACGCACCCGAACTGCTTCGGCCCTATCCACATGCGCTGCCGCACAGCGATTCCTCGGTCCAGCTGAATCTCGCGCCATTCAGCCCGGAGTCGCTCGAGCTGTTCCTCGATATCGAACGCCCCGCCGCAGTCGGCGCCGGTCCGGAAAGCGACCGCTACCACACGATCGGGCAGTTCTACGCGGCCATCGAGTCCGGACTGCACACCCTGGTCGACACGCTCGGCGAGGACGCGGTGTTCTGCGGTGATCCCGCACGGCAACTGGGGGAGGTGCAATTCAGCAGCGGTGGCGGACAGGTGATTCCGGTCCGCGACCTCAAGTCCGCCCTCACCGCGCTGGCGGAGATCATCGAGCAGGGAGAAGGCGCCTCTCCCACCGAGGTATGGGACGGAGACAAGGACGTCTTCCACCCCGAGCGCGACCAGGTCGCCCACTACTACCGCTTCGTCGAGCTCAGGGAGGGCCGACGCTTCCGTCCCGGCGACACGCCACAGTCCGGGCCGACCGGAGAGCCGATCGCCGTGGACTACAGCGGGGTTCAGCCGATGCGCCCGAATCCGCGTAGCGCCGAGTACCCCGAGGACAGTCCCATCCGGGCCGCGCAGCGCGAGTTCGACAACACCTACTGCCTGCTGCTGTACCTGCTGGAGGAGACCTTCAACGGCAGCCCGTCGCAGATGCGCGACGCCATCGGCGTGATGTACGCCCTGAAATCGCAAGCCCAGGCGCTGATGACGATGCCCACCGGTGACGGGCTGACCACGGCGGGTCCGACGTTCGAATACGTGGCACCGGAAGATCGGGAGTAGGCCGATGGACGTACCGTCTTCCAGACAGATCGAGGCGGGCTCGCTGAGCGTCGCCTACCTCGAATATGGCTCCGACACAGCTCAACCGGTCATTCTGCTGCACGGTTGGCCCTACGACGTGCACAGCTTCGCCGAGGTCGGTCCGCTGCTGGCCGCCGCCGGCTTCCGAGTGCTCGTGCCCTACCTGCGCGGGTTCGGCCCCACCACCTTCCTCTCGGACAGCACCGTCCGGAACGGCCAGCAGTCGGCCATCGCGCGCGACGTCGTCGACTTCATGAACGCCCTGCACATCGACACCGCGATTCTCGGTGGATTCGATTGGGGTGCACGGGCTGTCGACATCATCGCGGCGTTGTGGCCGCAGCGATGCCGGGCGATCGTGCCGGTCAGCGGGTACATCGTCACCGACAGGCGGGAACAGCGGCAGCCGTTGTCCCCGGCGGCCGAACTCGGCTGGTGGTACCAGTACTACTTCGCCACCGAGCGCGGGCGACAGGGCTACAGCCGCAACCGATACGAGTTCAACAGATTGATCTGGCAGCGTGCCTCACCGCTGTGGCACTTCGACGACGCCACGTACTCCCGCACCGCCGCCGCCTTCGACAATCGTGACCACGTCGAGGTCGTCATCTCGAACTACCGGTGGCGGCTGGGCCTGGACGCGGGCGAGACCCGATACGACGACTACGAGCGAGCATTGGCGGCCCACCCGGTTGTCGGCGTCCCCGCGATCACCATCACCAGTGACTTCGACGGCGCCGCGCGGGACGGGCGCATCTACCGGGACAAATTCACCGGCCCGTACGAACATCGTGTCCTGGACGGTATCGGACACAACGTCCCGCAGGAGGCCCCATGGGAGTTCTCCCGGGCCATCATCGATGCGCACGCACTCGCGAAAACCACCGATGTCACAACTTCGGTATCGGCGCTGTCCTCCTTACAGGGCACCATCACTCGCCCCACCGCACCATTCCCACGGAAGGACCCAGCATGAAAATCGTCGTCATCGGTGGCACCGGCCTGATCGGCTCGAAGGTCGTCACTCGTCTCAACGAACACGGCCACCAGGCGGTCGCGGCCGCACCCAACACCGGGGTGAACACCCTGACCGGCGAGGGCGTCAAGGAAGTGCTGCAGGACGCGAACGTCGTGGTCGACGTCTCCAACTCGCCGTCGTTCGCCGACGACGACGTCATGAACTTCTTCCGGACCTCGACCACCAACCTGGTGCAGGCCGCGGAATCGGCCGGAGTCGGGCACTACGTCGCCCTGTCGGTGGTGGGCACCGACCGGCTGCCGGAGTCGGGCTATCTGCGAGCCAAGGTGGCGCAGGAGGAGCTGATCAAGGGCTCGGGGCTGCCGTACTCGCTCGTGCACTCGACCCAGTTCTTCGAATTCGCGGGCGGCATAGCCGATTCCGCGACCGTCGACGGCATCGTGCGACTGCCGGGCGCGGGAGTGCAGCCGATCGCCGCCGAGGACGTGGCCCCGATCGTGGGTGCGACCGCCGCGGGCACGCCGCTCAACGGCACCCTCGAGATCGCCGGACCCGACGTGTTCGGGATGGACCAGTGGATCGCGACCGTCCTGAAGGCGCGCTCGGACGTGCGCGAGGTCGTCACCGATCCGCAGGCGCGCTACTTCGGCGCCATCCTGAAGCACGACAGCCTGCTGCCCGGGCCGGGTGCCCGCCTGGCGCAGACGCGTCTGTCGGACTGGCTCGCTCGCCAGTGATCCGGACGCGCGGGCGGCGCTCTGCCGCCCGCGCGAGTGTCATTCGAAGGGAAACACGATGGATTCTCCGGACGAACGCCGGTTCGCGACGTCCGTGCTCGTCATCGGTACCGGTGGCGCCGGGCTGCGTGCGGCGATCGAGCTCGCCGAACGCGGCACGGACGTGATCGTTGTCGGAAAACGCCCCAAGGCCGATGCCCACACCACCCTCGCCGCCGGCGGTATCAACGCCGCGCTCTCGACCATGGACGCCGAGGACAGCTGGCAGCAGCACGCGGCGGACACGATCACCGAAAGCTATCTGCTCGCTCGCCCCGACATCGTCCGGGTCGTCGCCGCGAACGCCGCGCGGGGCATCGACGATCTCGAGCGCTGGGGCATGCCTTTCGCCCGGGAATCCGACGGGCGCATCTCACAGCGGTTCTTCGGTGCGCACAGTTATCGGCGAACCGCCTTCGCCGGTGACTACACCGGTCTCGAGATCCAGCGGACACTGGTGAATCGCGCCGCGCTGCTGGGCATTCCGATAATCGACACCTGCTACGTCACCAGAATCCTGGTGCACGACAACGTGGCGTTCGGCGCCTACGGGTTCGACCTCGACAACGGCACGCGCTACGTGTTCCATGCCGACGCGGTGATCCTGGCGGCCGGCGGGCACACTCGTATCTGGCGGCGTACCTCGTCACGGCGCGACGAGAACACCGGCGACGCGTTCCGCCTCGCTGTCCTTGCCGGGGGACGGATCCGGGATCCGGAGCTGGTCCAGTTTCACCCTTCGGGCCTCATCCAGCCCGAAAATGCTGCGGGCACACTGGTTTCCGAGGCGGCACGGGGCGAAGGCGGCGTGCTGCGCAACGCCGCCGGCGAGCGGTTCATGCGCCGCTACGATCCCGAGCGCATGGAATTGTCCACGCGCGACCGGGTGGCGCTCGCCGCCTATACCGAGATCAAAGAGGGTCGCGGCACCCCGAACGGTGGTGTGTGGCTCGATGTTTCCCAGCTGCCGCGCGAGACGATCATGCGGCGACTGCCGCGCGTCTACCAGACGATGCTCGAGCTGCAGATGCTCGACATCACTCGCGACCCCATCGAAATCGCGCCCACGGCGCACTATTCGATGGGCGGGGTGTGGGTGCGCTCGGAGGATCACGGCACCGGCGTCGAGGGTCTCTACGCCATCGGTGAGGCGTCCAGCGGCCTGCACGGTGCGAATCGGCTCGGCGGCAACTCGCTGATCGAACTGCTCGTCTACGGCCGGATCGTGGGCGAGGCGGCCGCACGGTACTCGAACGAGCTTGCTGCACAGCAGCGTTCGGCGACGGCGGTCGGTGTCGCTCGGGACGAGATCGATGCGCTGCTGGCCGCGGACGGGCGGGAGAACGTCCGGGCACTGCAGCGGGCGCTGCGCGACACGATGACCGAGCACGCCGGGGTGGTGCGCGACGAGATCGGACTCCGGCAGGGCCTGACCGAACTCGACGAGGTCGAGCAGCGTTCGGCGAGTATCGGCGTCCACCCCGACGCCGCCGGCTTCCAGGATCTCGCCCACGCCTTCGATCTCCGGTCGTCGATGCTCGCCGCGCGCGCCACGCTCGAAGCTGCCCTGGAACGCCGCGAAACCCGCGGCTGCCACAACCGTTCGGACTACCCGGCCGTGGATCCGGCCCTGCGCGTGAACCTGGTGTGGTCCGGCCCCGGCCGACTCGAACACGAGCCGATCCCCGATGTTCCCGACGACATCGCCCACCTGATGCGCGATGTCTCCACCTCCGGCAAGCTCGTCGAATAGCGCTGCGAGCCTGAGCTAATCGAATACTCGAACCCACGGTATCGCCACGCAGGAACTACCTGCGTGGCGATACCGTGGGTTCGACGACGGTCAGGTTCCGGAGGATCGCCCGCGACGTGTCG
>NZ_JBSHMS010000025.1:37742-117670 GCF_053645575.1 Nocardia sp. NPDC055321 | reverse complement strand
TAACCCGCGTCGCCCCAAAAAAAATACTGGGTGTGGCGCCACGGCGTGTCGCGCTTGCTTCAGTTACAGCGAATCGGTCCGCTCCGATGACAACGGAGCGGGCCGCTCAGTTGTCCTGTTCGAACCGGCGACGGAACCGATCCTCCATTCGCGCCGAGAACCCGCCCTGCTTGCGCGGCCGGCCACGGCCGCCGCCGGGACCGGGTCCGGCGGCGGGATGCTGCTCGTCGCCGCGGGTGCCCTGGGAGTTCATCCCGGGGCCACCGATCAGCAACAGCACTCCCGCGCCGAACATGACAATGAAGCCGATCAAGCTGATGATCGGGAAGTCGCCCAGCTTCACGGGCGCGGCTATGCCTGCCACGAGTAAGAACAGACCGAGGACGAACAGAGCCGCCGATTGGAGTCTGCGTCGGCCGGTAGCGGAACGTAGGCGTCCACCCCGAACCGTCGAGGCGAACTTGGGGTCCTCAGCATAGAGCGCGCTCTCGATTTGTTCGAGCATGCGCTGCTCGTGCTCGGAGAGTGGCACGGTACCTCCCCCGGCACTAGGTGGTGGCGGTCGCCTCCGGGTAAGCGACAGATAGCCGGCGTTGGCGGCTGTCTGCCCCAATAATACGAGTTCGATCAGCGAGCTACCACCTACTCGCCGGAACTCAGGCCAGCATTCCCGGAACCCATCCCGTACCGGGACGCAAACGAGACGTAGAAGCGAGCAGATCTTCCACGTCGTGCAGGAATGCCCCTACCCGCGAAGCGAACTCATCGGCGCGCCGATCGTCCACCTCCCGCGGCAGACCGGCCTCGAGCGCCGCGCGCGTCTCGGACTGCCCGGTGAAGTAGTCGGCCCACATGACGAACTCCGGCGCGGCCTTCTGCATGAGCACCCAGGCGTTGCGGGAACGGGCCCGGGGCGCGCGGTCGGCGCCCGTCAGCGCGAGCACCGCGCCGGCGCCGCGCAGGGCGGCCAGGTAGGCGGCGCGGAAACGCTCGGTCGGATCGTGCTCGCCCGCGGCCTGCATGAGCAGGCCGTCGGCTCGGCGCAGCAGCTCACCGGCGCGGCCGGGGTAGCCGGAATGGCTCTGACGTTCAGTTGTACCGGACATCGGGCACCTCCCCACTCGCATACCCCACGTTCCCGGGTACCTCTTCCGAAGCAGATGAGCCACCACGAAGATCGAACAGGCATTCGAAGGTTTCAATTGTGTCTGAATATAGAGACGCCCACCGACAAGTTCCGGAAATCGACCCCGCTCGCGGGGACGGAATCGCGGACGGCGCGATGTCGGCACTATCGTCGAACCCGTCGAGTCACTGTCCGCTTCGCCGAACCCCCACCCTCGTCAACGAGAGCCGCGCCTGCCCGATGACCGCCGTCACACCCAACACCACGCCCGCACCCGTCGTCGTCGATCTGTCGGCGGCGACCCTGCGAGCCCGGCTGCACGACGCCCTCGCGGTGTACGTCGCGGCGATGGACTACCCGCGCGGCACCGAGCATCAGCGCGCACCCATGTGGACCGAGCACACCACCCGGCCCGGCTGGCAGTCCGTGGCCGCGGTACTGCCCGACGACGACGGCCGGCTCGACCTGCGCACCGCGCCCATCGTGGCCATCGCGTACGGCTATCACGGCGCACCGCACCAGTGGTGGCATCAGCAGGTGTACAGCGGCATGCGCCGCACCGGCTGGCCCGAGCACGCGGCGCGGGAACTGCTCGCGGACTACTTCGAACTCACCGAACTGCACGTGCATCCGGCCGCGCAGGGACGCGGCATCGGGGAGATCCTGCTCACCCGGCTGCTGCAGAACCGGCCCGAGCGCAGCGTGCTGCTGTCCACGCCCGAGGTGGACCACGAGGCCAACCGGGCCTGGAAGCTGTACCGGCGGCAGGGTTTCGGCGATGTGGTGCGGCGCTTCATCTTCGCCGGGGACACCCGGCAGTTCGCCGTGCTCGGGCGGCAGCTGCCGCTGTGAGCGTGGTGATCATCGGCTCGGGCCACAACGCACTGGTCGCGGCCTGCTACCTGGCACGCGACGGGCACGCGGTGGAAGTGCTCGAACGCGACACGGTGCTGGGCGGGGCGGTGTCGACGGTCGAGCGGTTCCCCGGGCATCTGGTCGATCGCGGGTCGTCGGCGCACATCATGATCCGGCACACCGGGATCGTCGAGGAGCTCGAGCTCGACCGCTTCGGACTGCGGTACATCGACTGCGACCCCTGGGCTTTCGCGCCCGCGCCGCCCGGCTCGGATGCCCCGCCGCTGGTGTTCCACCGCGACGTCGAGGCCACCTGCGCGTCCATCGCGGCCGCCTGCGGTGCGCGCGACGCGGCCGCGTACCGAGAATTCGTGCGGGTGTGGGCGCCGCGCACCGCGAGCGTCATGCGCTCGTTCGGCGGCGCGCCCACCCCGGGGCGACTGTTGCGCTCGTTCTGGGGGCTCGACGCGCAGGGCGGCGGCAGCGCGCTCTCGCGCGAGTTCCTGCAGAGCGGAGACGCTTTGCTGGACAGCCTTTTCGATGATGAGCGGCTGAAAGCGGCCCTGGCCTGGTGGGGCGCGCAGTCCGGGCCGCCGATGTCCGAACCCGGGTCCGCGCCCATGGTCGGGTTCGCCGCGCTCATGCACACCCTGCCGCCCGGGCGGGCGGTCGGCGGCTCCGGCGCGCTCAGCGCCGCGCTGGTGGCGCGGCTGCGCGCCGACGGCGGCGTGGTCTCCCCCGGCGACGCGGCCGTCGCACTGACCCGCGCGGGCAAGAGCTGGCTGGTGCGCACCGCGAGCGGGCGAGAAGTCCACGCGGACACGGTGATCGCGGGCAGTCACATCCTCACCACGCTGAACCTGCTGGAAAAGGGCGGTTTCGACGCCGAGACGCTGACGGACTGGCGGCGGCGCATCCGCGTCGGGCCCGGCATCGGCATGGTGGTCCGGGCCGCCACCTCGGCGCTGCCCCGGTACGCGGGGGCCGAGACGGCCGAATCCGCGCACGGTCTGCAACTGCTCGTCACCGACCGCGGACAGCTGCGCACCGCGCACGGTGCGGCACTGGCCGGGGAGTTGCCGCCGCGACCGGCGGTGCTCGCCATGAGTTTCAGCGCCCTCGATCCCAGCATCGCGCCCGCGGGCGAGCATCAGCTCTCGCTGTGGGCGCAATGGCACCCGTACGCACTGGCCGATGGGAGTTCCTGGAGCGATCACGCCGACCGCGAGGGTGACCGCATCGTCGCCGAAGTCGACGCCCACGCACCGGGTTTCGCCGATTCCGTGCTCCAGCGTCACGTGCAGACCCCGGTCGATCTCGAACGCGAGATGGGCCTGCTCGGCGGCAACGTCATGCACGTGGAGATGTCCCTGGACCAGATGTTCCTGTGGCGCCCGCTGCCCGAGCTCTCCGGCCACCGCGTCCCCGGCGCTCCCGGCCTCTACCTGACCGGCGCCTCGACCCATCCCGGCGGCGGCGTCTCCGGCGCCAGCGGCCGCAGCGCCGCGGCCCTGGTCCGCCGCGACCTGCGCCGCCCCCGCCTCCGCCTCCCCCGCCGATGACAGACTCCGCCCTACCCGGTTTCCGGACGACTCCACACCCGGCGTGTGCCCTGGTCGGACGGCGCCCGGCTCGCTCCGCGACCAACCCCGCGAAGCGTCGGCTCGACGACGGCATCGGTACCGCCGATTACTCGAGACGTGCTCGCCGCCGACCGAGCACGCACCCGCCTGCCTCCCACGCGCCGGGTGCGGTGTCCGCATCATGCCGCCACGGCCGTGCCCAGCCCCGGTTCGGGTACCCGAGTCACGCTCGACAGCACCTTGGCCGCTCGCCGGAGCCTTGCCACCAGGGTCGAATCTGCCTCACCGGGAACCGGATTCGATCCGGCATCGCACCCGGTGATCCACGACGTGGCACCGAAGTTCGGCCGCACGAGGAAGACTTGCGGCTGATCAGCATGACCGGGCCGTTTACGACCGCGTCGGCTGGGCGCCGGAGCACGGCGTGTTGAGCCGGAGCGCGGAGCCGACAGGGGTGCTCGCGGCGGGGCGGGGGACGTGGGTCGCGGTCGCGCCGGCGGTGCTGCTGGTGCTCGTGCAGATCTCGTACCCGCTGGTGGACGGGGTCGCTCGGGACCGGGTCACGGTCGCGGTCGTGCTGTTGTCGGCGGGGACGGCGCTCGTGCACGCGGGGCTCACGCGGGGGGTGCGGTGGGCGGCGGGGCTGCTGGTCATCGTGTCGGGGGCCGGGCTGCTCGCGGAGATCGCGGGGATCGCGACGGGGGTGCCGTTCGGGTGCTACGAGTACGCGAGTGGGCGGCTCGGGCCCGAGGTGGCGGGGGTGCCGCTGGTCGTGCCGCTGGCCTGGACCGGCGGGGTGTATCCGGTGTGGGTGGTGGCCGGGCTGCTGAATCCGGCCGGGCGCGTGCGAATTCCCCTGACGGCGCTGGGCGCGGTGGGCTGGGACCTGTTCCTGGACCCGCAGATGGTCGCCGACGGGCAGTGGACATGGTGTTCGAGTTATCCGGGACTGCCGGGGCTCGGGGCGATTCCGTTCACGAACTACCTGGGCTGGTTCGCGGTCGGGCTGGTGATGGCCGGGCTGCTGCAGCTCTGGGATCGGACCGTGGCGGACAGCCGGGCCGCGCTCGTCGTCCCGGTCGCGGTGTTCGGGTGGACGTGGCTGGGATCGGCGCTGGCCCACGCGGTTTTCCTGGGGTTGCCGGTGTCCGCGGCGTACGGACTCCTCGGTATGGCGACGCTGGGGATTCCACTGGTTCGGGGGCTGCTGGCCCGTCGAATCACACTGCGGCCCCTGGACCATGGCACGATGTGAGCCGTGCCGAGTCCGATCATCTCCACAGCAGACGACACGCTCGAATCCGACCTCGCGACGGGTGCGCGAGCCTCGGCCCGGCGGCGGCGATCACGCCGGTGGGTGCGAATATCGGCCGCCCTGCTGCTGGCCGCACTGGCCTTCGCGCTGACCGGCTGCCTGCGCGTGCAGGCGTCCATGGGCGTCTCGTCCAACGACCGGGTCTCCGGGCGCATCGTGGCCGCGGCCGTTCCGCAGAACGACAAGGACAAGGGCCCGCAGCTGGTCGCCCCCGACGCGCTCTCGGGCAAGGTGCGGGTCGACCCGTACAGCCAGGACGGCTACGTCGGCTCGCAGGTGTACTTCGACGATCTCACCTTCGGTGAGGTGTCCCAGCTCGGCGCGCTTTCGGATCAGACCCAGGGCATGTTCACGCTGCAGTTCACCCGGGTCGGCGATCTGGTCACCCTGACCGGCCGCGTCGACCTGAAGAGCCTGCCCCCGCACGGCTCGGACGTGCAGTTCACCGTGGCCTTCCCGGCCCGCGTCGCCACCACCAACGGCACCCGCGAGGGTGATTCCAAGGTGGTCTGGAAGCTGAGCGCCGGTGAGGTGAACCAGTTGCGCGCCGAGGTCGGCTACGCCGATCCCAACACCCGGTCCTTCGCGGGCTGGGCGGGCATCGTCGGCGGTATCACCCTGGCGGTGGCGGCCATGGTCGCGGTGCTGGCGTACATGAACCGCAATCCCGATCCGCCGGCGTTCGTGCGTGCCATGCGCTGGGTGCGCCCCGACCACGAACACCGGGTGTGATCGTGTCCCGCACCGGCGAGTTCGCGGTGCGGGCCGGGACTGCCCTCGCCCTGTTCGGGGCGGCGACCACGCTGCTCAATCGAATCACCGTGCGGCAGTTGCGCACCGCTCCCGCGACCGTGGACGAGGTGGTCACGGTCTGCGTCCCGGCCAGGGACGAGGCGGACCGGCTGCCCGCGCTCATCGCGGATCTGCGCGCCCAGCGCGGCGTCGCGGATCTGGGCGTGCTCATCCTGGACGACGCCTCCACCGATGGCACCGAGGCCGCCGCGCTGGCGGCCATCGGCGACGACGAACGATTCACCGTGGTGCGCACCGACATCGCGCCACCGCCCGGCTGGACCGGCAAGAACGCCGCCTGCGCGCGCCTGGCCGAACTGACCGGCCAGGACTTCGGCGTCCTCATCTTCCTCGACGCCGACGTGCGACTGCACCCCGGCGCGCTGGCGGCCGTGGTCGCCGAATTGCGGCGCGGCCGTGCGGGTCTGGTGTGCGCCTGGCCCCGGCAGGACGCCGGATCCGCGCTCGAACGGCTGGTACAGCCGCTGCTGGCCTGGTCGTGGGCCTCGACACTGCCGCTGCCGCTGGGCAATCGGAGTCTGCGCCCGAGTACGGCCGTGGCCTGCGGGCAGTTCCTGGTCTTCGACGCCGCGACCTACGCGCGGGTGGGCGGGCACACCGCGGTGGCCGACCGGGTCACCGAGGATCTGGCGCTCGCGCGGGTCCTGCGCCGGGCCGGGGCGCGCACCGAACTGGTGCCGGGCGGCCGGCTGGCGCGGACCCGGATGTACCGGGGCGCGGGCGAACTCGACGCCGGATACACGCGCTGGCTGTGGTCGGCCTACGGCGGGCCCGCGGGCAGCGCCGGGGTCGGCGTCTACGCCGGACTCGCCTACTGCGCGCCGCCGCTGGCCGCGCTGCTGGGCCGGGGCCGGATACGCCGTGCCGGCCTGCTCGGCTACGCGGCCGGGGTCACCGGCCGCCTGCTCGCCAGATCCACCGAGACCGGCGGGCCGCCGACCCGCGCGGATGCCCTTGCGGCGCTGGCACATCCGATCTCGGTGGCGGCCTACCTGGGCCTGTCCGCACGCTCACACCTCGCACACTCGCGCGGGCGACTGTCCTGGAAGGGACGCGCACTCGGCGACGCGCGCTGAATCTCGGCGACGTCTACCTACCCGCCCCGCCGCCCGGGACTACGGCACCGGGGTCAGGCCCACCGTCGGGAAGAAGAAGCAGGAGTTCTCGCCGTTGCGGACCACGCCGAACATGGCGGCGAGCACCGTGCCCGAGCCGGTGTCCACCGGGACCGCCCGCACCCCGCCGCGCGGCAGCGCGCCGGCGAAGAACTGCGCGACCGCCTGCTCGACCATGGGGCGCAGTTCGAGCGGAACCTGTTCGGGGATCATGCCGTTGACGACCTGCGCGAGCGTGCCCATGGGCGCGAAACCGCTGCGCCCGGTGTCGAGGTTGAGCCACACCACCTGCATGCCGGAGGTGTCGGCGCCGTCCGCGTTCACCCCGTAGGGCACGAAGGCGTACATGGTCTGGCCGGCCTTGACGGCCGAGAGATCCAGTCCCGGAACGGCTATGGCCTGTTCGGGCCACGGGCCGGGGATCGCGCCCGCGACGGCCGGGGCCAGGCCCAGGGTGGTCCCGGTCAGGCAGTAGGGGGCGGCGGTCGGGTACAGGAAGGGCTGAATCCCCAACTGCTGCAGGCCCTTCACGGTCTCGCCGTAGGCGGCGAGCCAGTCTGTGGGCGCGGCGGTCGCGGTCGCGCCCGCCAGCGCGGTCACGGCGGCGGCGGTGTCCTGCGGGTCGATCCCGCCCGCCATCGCGGCGGCGACGCCCTGGGCCAGGACGGCGGCGACTCCGTTCCCCGCAGCGGTGCCGGAGTCGGCCGTCGCGCCCTGGCCCAAGCTGATTGCCGGAGAGTTGCCTATCTCCGGGGCGGCGGGGGTCACGGGGTCCGCGCCCGCCGGACCTGCGGCGGTGAGCAGCGCACAGGCGCTCAACGCGCCTGCGACACGTACGAGGTGCGGCAACACGGCCATGGTGGCTCCTCAACGTCGCGGTCGAGGTCGCACGCTACTCCGTGGATCAGAACATTCCAGACATTTCGCCCGGCACGCCCGCGCCGGATTCGGTGCGGGCGAAACGATCAGGCGTGCACGGCCGCCGGAGCGACGGTGTACCCCAGGTTCGCCAGGACTTCGCCGGTGGCCTTGGCGAAGTTCAGGGTGATGAAGTGCAGGCAGGGCGCGCCCTCGTCGATGAGGCGCTGGGCCATCTCGGTGGCGATCTCGATACCGGCCGCCCGGACCGCCGCCTTGTTCTCCTCCGGACCGTCGCCGGCGGCCTTGCGCAACCGCTCCATGACCCCGGCGGGCAGCTCGCGCCCGCACAGTTCCACCGCGCGCTGCACGGTCCGCAGCGAGGTGATGGGCATGAGCTCGGGGATGATCGGCTTGGCGCCCTCGACCGGGTCGAGCGCGAGCGCCCGCTCGCGCAGGCGGAAGTAGTGCTCGGGGTCGAAGAACATCTGGGTGATCGAATACTCCGCGCCCGCACGGAGTTTGGCGATCAGGTGCGCGGTGTCGGTCTCCAGGTCCGACGAGCGCGGATGCCCCTGCGGGAACGAGGCCACGCCCACGTGGAAGTCGCCGAGCTCGCGCACCATGCGCACCAGCTCCTCCGCATACTGCACGCCCTCGGGGTGTGCGATCCACTCCCCCAGCGGATCTCCCGGCGGATCCCCGCGCAGCACCAGCAGATTGCGGATGCCCGAGTCGGCGTAGGCGCCGACGATCGAACGCAGTTCCGCGACACTGTGATCCACGGCCGTCAGGTGCGCCACCGTGAGCAGGGTGGTCTCGCGCGCCAGCTGACCCGTCACCCGGATCGTGCGATCGCGGGTGGATCCGCCCGCCCCGTAGGTCATGGACACGAAGGCCGGATGCAGGCGTTCGAACTCCCGGGCCGCCCGCCACAACCGGGCCTCGGCCGCGGCGTCCCGTGGCGGATTGAACTCCA
Source organism: Nocardia sp. NPDC055321 (assembly GCF_053645575.1). Classification (NCBI taxonomy): domain Bacteria; kingdom Bacillati; phylum Actinomycetota; class Actinomycetes; order Mycobacteriales; family Nocardiaceae; genus Nocardia; species Nocardia sp. NPDC055321. Next base: position 109,026 of record NZ_JBSHMS010000025.1, on the reverse strand, counting down.
CCGAGAACGGCACCGACCCGTCCGGGCGCGGCCCGAGCTGCTGAACGATCGAGCGAGTTCCGGACACGAGCGGCGTGCGGGAAACTCGGCCAGGGGTCGAATATCCCCGTACATTGTCGAAACTCACGGCCCCAGTTTAAGGGGCGCCCACCTCCGCCACGCCCGAACCCGCCCCCGCCCACCGCCTCTACCGGCATTTTCCGCTCCGCGCCGGAAAATATCCGCCCCCGGACCGGCCCCCGACGGGCCGAACCTCCCCGCCGCCCCCGCTCGTGTGGATCCTGACACTTTCGGGCCGCATCCGGTCCGAGCACCTCCCGATCACATGGCTGATCCACGATCGGTGCTCGCCGCAGGGTGCCACGAATCCACGCGCGGCCGCCCTGATCCGGGCGCCTCGAGCCGATCGTTCTCCGCCGGACCCGGGCTCGACAGCGGACGCGAGTCCGCAGACTCGGGCTGCGCCTCCCCCGCGCTCGGCACCACGAACGTCGGTGGTGCGCGCGGCGCACCCGGCAGTCGCGCTCGGACACCACTCGATCCGGCGACGTGCGGCACGCCTCGACCTATCACCCCGGTCCGGCAGGGCGCCGGGGGTGGGGTCGGTGATCCGGGCGGATGTGCTTCGGGAACCTGCCGCTCGGTACAGTCGGTGCCGAACCCCGCCCGCGGCCGGTCGGCTCGCGGGGTGGCTGTTCGGCGAACCTTTCCGTGTCACCGCGTGGGCGGGTCGCCGAGCGCCGTCGGCCGGGGCCGCGAACGCGTCGCGCGCGAGTGCGCGGCGCTCACCCCCCAGGAGGATCCGCTGTCCGCCGGACCCGGTACCCCGACCCGTCAGCCGGTCGGCGCGGAATCGCTCGTCGCCGCCGTGCAGGAACGCCTGACCGCCTTCTTCGAGACCCGGCGCGAGATCGTCGAGCCGCTGGGCCCGGTCGTGGTGGAGGCGGTGCGGGTGCTCGAGCAGTTCGTGCTGCGCGGCGGTAAGCGCACCCGGCCCGCGTTCGCCTGGACCGGCTGGCTCGGCGCGGGCCGCGACCCCGAGGACCCCGAGGCCGACGCGGTGCTGACGGCCTGTGCCGCACTGGAACTGGTGCAGGCGGCCGCGCTCATCCACGACGACATCATCGACTCCTCGCGCACCCGGCGCGGATTCCCGACCGTGCACGTGGAATACGAGCAGCGCCACATCCGCGAACAGTGGATCGGCGACGCCCTGCACTACGGCGAATCCATCTCCATCCTCATCGGCGATCTCGCCCTGGCCTGGGCCGACGACATGACCCGCGAGGCCGGGCTGCCCGCGGCCGCCCTGGCCCGCTTCGGCCCGGTCTGGGCGGCCATGCGCACCGAGGTGCTCGGCGGGCAGATGCTCGACATCCACGGCGAGGCGGGCGGTGACGAGTCGGTCGAGGCCGCGCTGCGCATCAATCGCTACAAGACCGCCGCGTACACCATCGAGAGACCGCTGCACCTGGGCGCGGCCCTGGCCGACGCCGACCCCGAACTCGTCGCCGCCTACCGCGAATTCGGCACCGACATCGGCATCGCCTTCCAGCTCCGCGACGATCTGCTCGGCGTCTTCGGCGATCCGGCCGTCACCGGCAAGCCGTCCGGCGACGATCTGCGCGAGGGCAAGCGCACGGTGCTCATCGCCGAGGCGCTACGCCGCGCCGACGCGACCGACCCGGCCGCGGCGGCCCTGATCCGCGACAACCTCGGCACCGACGTCTCCGCCGAGCTGGTCACCGAACTGCGCGCCGTGCTCACCGATCTCGGCGCGGTCGATGCGGTCGAACAGCGCATCGCCGACCTCACCGAACAGGCCCTGACCGCGTTGGACGCCAGCACCGCCACCGCCGACGCCAAGCGCAGACTCCGCGCCATGGCCCTGGCCGCGACGGCGCGCTCCTACTGACGACGGTCCGCCGCACGGGCATTCGCGCGCGGGCTCGGCGCGAAGGACGACCCGCCGGATGAGAGGGTTGCGGTCGGGAACGCCGTGCGCGAACCACCGAGCGAACGGGCACAGCCGGGCGCGAGGCGAGGGGCCCGGAACGAACGACGACGGGGCCCGATCGTTCTGGGCCGTCCCACCCGCGCGGTGGCGGGTGATCCGGGAAGCAGGGCGGCGCGGCCACACGGAAATCGAAGCGGGGAAGCACAGGGTATGGGCATGAAAACGGTTGCGGGACCCAGCGATCGGGTCGTGGTGGTCGGCGCGGGGCTGTCCGGGCTGGCGGCGGCGCTGCATCTGCTGGGCACCGGACGGGCGGTGACCGTGCTCGAGCGCGCCGACCATCCGGGCGGGCGGGTCGGGCTCTACCGCGGCGCGGACTACGAGATCGACTCCGGCGCAACGATTCTGACCGTGCCCGGCCTCATCGACGAGGCGCTGGCCGCCGTCGGCGCGACCCGGGAGTCGGCGGGCCTGCGGATTCTCGAACTCGCCCCCGCGTACCGGGCGCGCTTCGCCGACGGCACCGAGGTCGGGGTGTACTCCGATCCCGAGCGGATGGTCGCCGAGATCACCCACGTGCGCGACGCCGCCGCCGGGCGGCGCTACCGGCGGCTGCGCGACTGGCTCCGGCGCGTCTACGACGCCGAGTTCGAGCACTTCATGGACACCAACTTCGACTCGCCCCTGGACATGGTGCGCTACCCGGACAAGCGCCGGGCGCTGCTGGAACTGGTGCGGCTCGGCGGTTTCGGCCGGCTCGGCCCGCGCGTGCGCCGGCTCGTGGGCGACGACCTGCTGGCCCGGCTGTACAGCTTCCAGGCCCTGTTCGCGGGCACCGCGCCCAACCAGGCGCTGGCGGTCTACGGCGCCATCCCGTACATGGACACCTGCCTCGGCGTGTACTACCCCGAGGGCGGTATGCGGGCCATCGCCGCCGCCCTGGCCCGCGCGTTCACCGACGCCGGCGGCGTGCTCGAACTGAACGCCGAGGTCACCGGCATCGACTACCGGGGCCGCCGGGCCGCGGCCGTGCGCGTCGCGGACGGCCGCGCGATCGACTGCGACGCCGTCGTCGTCACCGCCGACATCGGCGGTCTCGAACGTTTCGGCCTGCGCCGGCGCCGCGGCCTGCGCGCCTCGCCCTCGGCCGTGGTCGCGCACGGCACCGTCCCGGCCCATGTCGCCGAGACCTGGCCGGTGCGCGCGCATCACACCATCGACTTCGGTCACGAATGGGATCGCACCTTCACCGAGATCGCCGCCCGCCCCGGCCGCGGATCGCTCATGAGCGATCCGTCCCTGCTGTTGACCCGGCCCGCGCTCACCGATCCGGGCCTGTACATCGACCGCCCGGGCACGCACATCGACGCTGCGGGCAGGCTCTCGGACACCGTGCGCCACGAACCGCTCTCGCTCCTGGCCCCCTGCCCCAATCTGGACGCGGCGCCGCTGGATTGGGACCGGCTCGGCCCGTTCTACCTGCGGGAGTTGCTCGGCGTGCTGGAAGATCGCGGCTACCACGGCATTTCGGAGCACTTCCGGATCGACATCGTCGACACGCCGCGCACGTGGCGCGGTCGGGGCATGCTGGCGGGCACCCCGTTCGCCGCCGCGCACCTGTTCCGCCAGACCGGTCCGTTCCGCACCCGGAACCTGGTTCCGGGCCGTGACAACGTGGTTCTGGCGGGATCGGGCACCGTCCCGGGCGTCGGCGTGCCCACCGTTCTGCTGTCCGGAAAACTCGCCGCGACCCGAATCGCGGGTGATCTACGACATGCCGAAGGCCGAACCGCCCCCGCCGAGGCGGTAGCACCGCCGCGCACACACTAGACTCGTCGGCGACCTGAACCACCGCGGCTGGCGCCGCCGTCCTTTCCGGGGGGAACGACCACCGATGCCGACCCCCGATACGGACGCCGCCATCCCACCGCGCGGCACCGACACCGACCGGATCACCGGCGGCCCGGCATCGCACCACCGGATGCGTTCCTACGCCGACTTCGCGCGCAGCCCCGAGGGCAAGGCCGCGCTGCTCGGTTTCTTCGGCGCCCTGATGATCACGTTCGGCGGTTTCGGCGCGGGCAGCGTGCGCCGCAACGACCCGCTGCTCGAGGCCGCGCACCTGTCGTGGCTGCGTTTCGGGCACGGCTACGCGCTCTCGACGGTGTTCGTCTGGATCGGCGTGCTGGCCATGATCACCGCGTGGGTCCGGCTCGGGCGGGCCACGATCGGCAACGTCCCGAACGTGACGGTCACCCTCAACGAACTGCGCGCGATCGTCGGCATCTGGATCTTCCCGCTGCTGTTCGCGGTGCCCATGTTCAGCCGCGACGCCTACTCGTACCTGGCCCAGGGCGCGCTGCTGCGCGACGGGTTCAATCCGTACGAGGTCGGGCCGGTCGTGAATCCCGGTGTGCTGCTGGACAATGTGAGCCCGGTGTGGACCACCACCACCGCGCCCTACGGCCCGATCTTCCTGCTGCTCGCGCGCGCCATCACCTCGCTCACGGGCGAGAACGTGGTGGCCGGGACGATCGCGCTGCGCCTGGTCATGCTGCCGGGCCTGGCGCTGATGGTCTGGGCCGTACCGCATCTGACCAAACATCTGGGCGGCAAGCCCACCACCGCGCTGTGGCTGTCCGTGCTCAACCCGCTGGTCCTGATCCATCTGATGGGCGGGGTCCACAACGAGATGCTCATGGTCGGTCTGATGGCGGCCGGTATCGCGCTGGTGCTCGAACGGCATCACGTGGCGGGCATCGTGGTGGTCGCCATCGGCGTCGGGGTGAAGGCGACCGCGGGCGTGGCGCTGCCGTTCCTGGTGTGGATCTGGATGATTCACGAACGCGAGCGCCGCGCCGCGCAGGGCGAGGGCGAGCTGCCGCATCCGACGCTCATGTTCGCCAAGATCGCCGGGCTCGGGGTGGCGGTGTTCGCCGCGGTCTTCGCGGTCGCCTCGGCGCTGGCCGGGGTCGGCATCGGCTGGCTCACCGCGCTGTCCGGATCGAAGAAGATCATCAACTGGCTGTCGCTGCCGACCGTGATGGCGCACATGACCACCTGGGTGACCCCGTTCCGCCTGGAACCGGTGCTGGACGTGACCCGCGCGCTGTGCGCGGCCGCCCTGATCGTGGTGCTGGTGTGGACCTGGTGGCGGTTCCGCAACAGTGAGCGCGCCGCGGTGTTCGGCATTCTCATCGCCTTCGTGGCGATCGTGATCCTGTCCCCCGCCGCGCTGCCCTGGTACTACTCGTGGCCGCTGGCGCTGGCCGCCGGATTCGCGCTCTCCACCACGACACTGCAGTGGCTGGTGGGGGTGTGTACCTGGCTCATGCTGGTGTTCCAGCCCGACGGATCCATCGGGCTATACAACTTCCCGCACGTGGCGCTGGCGACGTTCGCGGCCGTGGTGGCTGCCCTGTCGTTGCGCACGGTGGATCCGCTGCGGTTGAGCGCGCATACCCATCCGAAGGTGCCCGAGCGCGTGCAGGTGCACGCGGGCTCCCCACCCAGCCCGGCATGACCCCGGCGGGGCTGGATCGCGCCTACCGGGACTGCCGGCGCATCGCCGCCGCGCACGGCCGCACCTATTTCCTGGCAACCCGGCTGCTCGAACCCGAGCGAAGACCGGCCGTACACGCGCTGTACGCCTTCGCGCGGCTCGTGGACGACATCGTCGACACCGCCGAAGACGGTGCGGTGGCGGCGAACTCGGACAGCGCGCACGCCGACGCGGCGGCCGCGCACCTGGATCGCCTGGAATACGAACTGCGCGGGCGACTATCGCGCCCGGCGGAGCTCGGCACACCGGACCACACCGATCCGGGCGGCCCCGAGGATCGGGTACTGCTCGCGGTCTCGGACACCATCCGCCGGTATTCCATTGCCCCCGAACACTTCTGGGTGTTCCTGGATTCCATGCGCATGGACATCCCCGGCGGGCCGCACTACCGCGACAGCTACCCAACAATGGCCGCCCTGCGCGAGTACATGCGCGGTTCCGCCGCCGCCATCGGCCTGCAATTGCTGCCGATCCTGGGCACCGTCGTACCGGTCGAGGAGGCCGAACCCGCCGCCGCGGCGCTCGGGGAAGCCTTCCAGCTCACCAATTTCCTGCGCGATGTCGCCGAGGACCTGGATCGCGGCCGCGTCTACCTGCCCGCCGACGACCTGGCCGCCTTCGGCGTCGACCGCGACCTGCTCACCGCGTGCCGCCGCACCGGCGAGACCGACCCGCGCGTGCGCCGCGCGGTGGCCCACCTGATCGCCGTCAACCGCGACATCTACCGCCGCGCGCTGCCCGGCATCGACCTGCTGCTCCCGCGCGTGCGCCCGGCGATCCGCACCGCCGCCACCCTCTACGGCGGCATCCTCAAGGAGATCGAGCGCCGCGACCACGAGATCTTCGGCGGCCGCGCGACGGTCCCCACCCACCGCCGATTACGCGTGGCGGCAAGGGAATTCACCACCAAGACCCTGCAACCCGCCCGGTGACCAGGCCCGCCCCGGCGCGGGCCGGTGCGGACGTCGGATACGGAGAGTCGGCGGTGCGCCTAGAACGGGTCGGCGGCGGCGCGGCGGATGACCTCGCGGGCCAGATCACCGTGCAGCGCGTCGATCGGACGGCCCGGGAGCGACTCGTCCACCGTGTACACCCATTCGAGGATCTCCTCGTCGGTGTACCTCGCGTCGTGCATGACCGTGATGAGGCCGGTCAGATGCTTGGCGATGTTGCCGTGCGCGTCGAAGAACTCCTCCGGGATCCCGAGCACGCCGTCGCGGCGCACCGCGATGATCTGGCGATCGCGCAGCAGCTGATGCACCCGGGTCACGACCAGGCCCATGCGGTCCGCGACGTCGGGCAGCGGAATCAGGGTCACCGAGGCGGGCAGGACATCATCGCTGAAAGGGATGGCACTCACCCGGACAACGGTAGTCTGTCGCCTCGCATCCGCCGCATCACACCCCGACCCGACTACCATCGGGTCCAGCCGCAGAGAGCGGCTGTTCGTCGGAAGGGTTGCAGTTGATCGGCCAGATGCTGGAAGGGCGCTACCGCATCGACGCGCCGATCGCGCGCGGCGGTATGTCCATGGTGTTCCGAGGGGTGGACACCCGGCTCGACCGTCCGGTCGCCATCAAGGTGATGGATCCCAAGTTCGCCGCCGATCCGCAGTTCCTCACCCGCTTCGAACTCGAGGCCCGCGCGGTCGCCAAACTCAAGCATCCGTCCCTGGTCGCGGTGTACGACCAGGGCCTGGACGGCGATCACCCCTTCCTGGTCATGGAACTGGTCGAGGGCGGCACCCTGCGCGAGCTGCTGCGCGAACGCGGGCCCATGCCCCCGCACGCGGTGCGCGCGGTCGCCGAGCCCGTGCTGGCGGCCATCGGCGTCGCGCACGCGGCCGGGCTCGTGCACCGGGACATCAAACCGGAGAACGTCCTCATCTCCGACTCCGGCGAGGTCAAGATCGCCGACTTCGGCCTGGTGCGCGCGGTCGCCGCCGCGAACATCACCTCCGACAGCGTGATTCTGGGCACGGCCGCGTACCTGTCCCCCGAGCAGGTCACCAGCGGCAGCGCCGATTCGCGCAGCGACGTGTACTCCGCGGGCGTGCTCATCTTCGAAATGCTCACCGGGCGTACCCCGTTCACCGGGGACACCTCGATCTCGGTGGCCCTGCAGCGCGTCGAGAAGGATGTACCCAGCCCGAGCCGTTTCATCGCGGGCGTGCCCGCCGAGTTCGACGAACTGGTCGCGCACGCGACCGCCCGCGAACCCGGGCACCGCTACGCCGACGCCGCCGAGATGGCGGGTGAGCTGCGGCGCATCGCGCACGAGCTGCGCCTGCCCGAGTACCGGGTGCCCGCGCCGCAGGACTCGGCCGAGCACCTCAGCGCCCGGTACAAGGCCGTGACGCCCGCACCGGCGGCCGCGCCGGCCCCCGGGCGCCGCCGGAACACCCCGCCCCCGCCCGGCGCGACCGACCTCACCACCCGGCTGCCCGCCGAAACCCCGGCGCCGCCGCCGCAGCAGCACACCCGGGTCATGACCGCGGCCCGCGAGATCCCCCCGGACTTCGCGCAGCCGCCGGCCCCCGCGGGCGCGCCGCCCGGCCGCGGGGACTACCACTCCGAGCTCATCGAGAACGGCAGCAGATCCCGGCGCACGGTGATGGTGTGGCTGGGCGTGGTGATCACCCTGGCGCTGCTGCTGGGCATCGGCGGCTGGTGGCTGGGCATGGGCCGGTACGAGGCGGTGCCCTCGATCGCTGGCCTCGACACCCAGCGCGCGGTCGCCGCCGTCGAGGCCGCGGGCTTCGAGGCCGAGACCAAGCAGAAGGCCTCGGACATCATCCCGGTGGGCAACGTGGTCGGCACCGATCCGCCCGCCGGATCCAAGCTCACCAAGGGTTCGACGGTGGCCGTGCTGGTCTCGAGCGGCAAGCCCCGGGTTCCGGAGGTCGCGCCGGGCGCGGACGTGAACACCGTCAATCAGGCCATCAAGGATGCCGGGCTGACCCCGGTGGACGCGGGCGAGGTCGGTAGCGCGGCCGCGAAAGGCACGGTCGCCAAGGTGGATCCGGTGCCCGGGACCATTCTGCCCGCGGGCGCGAACGTGAAGGTGTTCCGCAGCAAGGGTTCCCTGCCGGTGAAACTCCCGGATCTGAGCGGCAAGACCGAGACCGAGGCCCGCGAGACCCTGGAGAAGGCCGGGCTCACCGTCGGCGGCACCCGGAACGAATTCCACCCCAAGATCAAATCCGGTGAGGTGGTCGGCACCGATCCCGCCGCGGGCTCCACCGTCGAATCCGGCAGCGCCGTCACCCTGATCCTGAACGACGGCATCGAAGTACCGAACGTGCTGGGCAGCACCGTCGCCGCCGCCCGCGCGAAACTGGAGGCCCTGGGCCTGCAGGTCACCGTCCGCCAGCTGGCGTCCAACGACAATTCCCTGGTGATCTCCCAGAGCACCGGCGTCGGCAACAACGTGGAATCCGGCGCGACCATCACCCTGGTCGCTATTCCCTAGCGGCACAACCGCATTCGCCTCGAACAGCGACGCGGCCCGATCCGAGGGGATCGGGCCGCGCGCGTATCGCCTTGTCGCCGAGCGCCGTCGCGCGCCCGGCCGCAGGACTCAGCGCAGCATTTCCGCCACGAGGAACGCCAGCTCGAGGGACTGCTGGGTGTTCAGGCGCGGATCACAGGCGGTCTCGTAGCGATCCGACAGATCCAGATCCGAGATGTCCTGCGCGCCGCCGAGGCACTCGGTGACGTTCTCGCCGGTCAGCTCGATGTGCAGGCCGCCCGGGTGGGTGCCCAGCGCGTGATGCACCTCGAAGAAGCCCTGCACCTCGTCGACGATGCGGTCGAAGTGGCGGGTCTTGTAGCCGTTCGAGGTCTCGTGCGTGTTGCCGTGCATGGGATCGCACTGCCAGATGACCTGGTGCCCGGTGGCCTGCACCTTCTCGATGATCGCGGGCAGCACGTCGCGGACCTTGCCGTTGCCCATGCGCGCGACCAGGGTCAGGCGGCCCGGCTCGTTGTTCGGGTCCAGGCGCTCGACGTATTCCACGGCCTGCTCGGGCGTGGTGGTCGGGCCGATCTTGAGACCGATCGGGTTGGCGAGCAGTTCGGCGAAGGCGATGTGCGCGCCGTTCAGGGCACGGGTGCGCTCGCCGATCCACAGGAAGTGCGCCGACAGGTCGTACAGCAGCGGCTCACCGGTGACCGGGTGCTCGCTCAGGCGCAGCATCGCCCGCTCGTAGTCCAGGACCAGGGCCTCGTGCGAGGCGTACAGGCGCGCGGTGGACAGGTTCGGATCGTTGACCCGGCACGCCTTCATGAACGCCAGCGCGCGGTCGATCTCGATGCCCATGGCCTCGTAGCGAGCACCCGCCGGGGACTGCGCCACGAACTCGCGGTTCCAGTTGTGGACCTGGTGCAGGTCGGCCATACCGGCCGAGGTCATGGCCCGCACCAGGTTCATGGCGGCCGAGGCGTTGGCGTAGGCGCGCACCAGCCGCGACGGATCGTGTTCGCGCAGCGCCGGATCGGCGACGAGCGAGTTGACCATGTCACCGCGGTAGGAGATGAGGCCGAGGGAGTCGGTGTTGGACGAGCGGGGCTTGGCGTACTGGCCCGCGATACGGGCCACCTTCACCACCGGCAGGCTCGCGCCGTAGGTCAGCACCACGGCCATCTGCAGCAGCGTGCGGATGTTGCCTCGAATATGCGGTTCGGTGTTGTCCGCGAAGGTCTCCGCGCAGTCACCGCCCTGCATGAGGAACGCTTCCCCGCGCGCGACCTCGGCCAGGCGGAGCTTGAGCTCCTCGACCTCGGCGGGCACGCAGATGGGCGGCACGCTCTCGAGTACGGTCCGCATCTTGGCGGCCTGATCCGGGTCCCAGCCGGGCTGCTGCAGCGCCTCGCGGGATAGCGCGTCGTCCAGACGCCGGCGCAGCGCCGCGGGCAGCGGAGGGAGTTCCGGCAGGCGATCGATCGGTACGTCGACGGTCCAGTTCACGTGTCAAGAATACGGACCGCGACAAACCGTGCGGACCTCACCCAGGGCTGAGAAAAACCACACCGTCGCGGGTCTGTTTCGATGAACCGGCGCGGCCGCGAACCGGTACCGTCCGCCCACCCGGAAGCGCGCCGGACCCGGAACCTAGGCTGATCCCGGATGATCTTCCCGGATCATCCTCATCCCGCGCCGGTGGGTTGTCGACAGCGGCCGCCGACCGAGGAGTGGACCGTCTCTTTTGCGCTATTTCTATGATTGCGAATTCATCGAGGACGGCACGACCATCGACCTGGTCTCCATTGGCGTGGTGTGCGAGGACGGCCGCGAATACTATGCCGTCTCCACCGAATTCGACGCCGAGAAAGCCGGGCCGTTCGTCCGGCGCTACGTGCTGCCGCAGCTGCCGCCGCCCGCCTCGCCGCTGTGGCGCAGCCGGGAGAAGATCCGCGAGGACCTGTACCGGTTCCTGGTGCCGCGCACGGGAGTAGAGCCCGAGCTGTGGGCGTGGGCGAGCGCGTACGACCACGTGGCGCTGTGCCAGCTGTGGGGGTCGATGGTGGACCTGCCCAACGCGCTGCCGCGGTACACGAACGAGCTGCGCCAGCACTGGGAGCAGCACGGCAAGCCCGCACTACCCCCGGTACCCAAGGACGCGCACGACGCGCTCGCGGACGCCCGGCACAATCTGGCCAAGTTCGAGGCCATCGAGGCACACCGGCGCCTGCGGACCTCCTGATCCGAGCCCGGGGGCGCGCCGGACGCCGCACCCCGGACGCCGGGATCACCGACAGCGAAAGGCCCCGGGAGACTTGGTCTCCCGGGGCCTTTCGTCCGGTCCGATCACCCGTACGCGGTGATCAGCCCGCCATGGTCTGCGGAATGCGATCCACGTCGGGGCGGCTGCCCGAGGGCACGCCGTCCTTCAGGCTCGCCGCGTACACGTCGACGTACTCCTGCTCGCCCATCTGCATGAGCTCGTACATGATCTCGTCGGTCACCGCGCGCTCGACGAAGCGGTTGCCGCCCATGCCCTCGTACCGCGAGAAGTCGATGGGCTTGCCGAACTTGACGGTCACCTTGCGGGGCCGCCAGCGGAACGGCCCGGGCGGGCAGACCTCGTCGGTGCCGATGAGCGCCACCGGGATCACCGGAACACCGGTCTCGAGCGCGAGCCGGGCGACGCCGGTCTTGCCCTTGTACAGCCGGCCGTCCGGCGAGCGAGTGCCCTCGGGGTACAGGCCGACGAGCCGGCCCTCACCGAGCAGCTTGCGCGCGGTGTTCAGCGCGCTCTCCGCGGCGCTCGCACCGGTGCGGTCGATCGGGTACTGACCCGTGCCGCTGAAGAAGAACCTCTGCAGGCGGCCCTTGAAGCCGGGCGTGGTGAAGTATTCGGCCTTGGCCAGATACGTGATGCGTCGCGGGCTCGCCAGCGGGGTGAAGAGCCAGTCCGTGAACGACAGATGATTTCCGGCCAGAATCGCGGCGCCGTCGGCGGGGATATTCTCCACACCCTCGACCTTGGGCCGGTTGATCAGCTGGATGAGCGGTCCCACCAAAACGAATTTCAGCAGCCAGTAGAACATTGCGTCCTTTCCCCTGTTTCGATACCCGGGACCGGCCTCGTTGCGGGCACCACATTCAAATCCCGACTCTACCGCTGAGACCTGGCGGTGACCAACCGCCCACCGCCGTACGGCTGTGATTCACATCGAATTCACCGGGCGTCACAAATCAGCGCAGCGGACCCGCGGGCACCGCGTCCCGGCCGACCTCGAGCGCCGCCCGCGCCAATTCGGCCGCGCCGATCATGCCCGCCGCCTCACCGAGCTGCGCGGTGCGAATGCGGGCCAGCGGACGATGCCGCGCCCCGGTGATGGCCACCGAGTAGTGCTCGCGCGCCGCGTCGAGGAACAGCGGCGCCGAGGTGCTCACGCCGCCGGCGACCACGATCAGGTCCGGGTCGAAGATGTCGCTCACCCCGGCGAGTCCGAGCCCGAGCCAGCGCGCGAAATCGGCCATCACATCCAGGGCGACCGGATCGCCGTCCTGCGCCGCGCCCGCCACCCGCCTGCCGGTCAGCGAATCGGGATCGCGATCGGCCTCGCGGCTCAGCAGCGCCGAGCGCTGCGGATCGGTGGCCAGCAATTCCAGTGCGGTGTCCACCAGCGCCGTTCCGCTGCAATACCTTTCCCAGCAGCCGCGTTTACCGCAGGCGCAGGCCCGGCCGTTGGGGACAACCGTCAAATGGCCGAGTTCGGGCGCGACGCCGTAGCTGCCGCGATAGAGCTGCCCGCCCACCAGCAGCGCCGCGCCGATACCGGTACCGATGGCCACCAGCACCACGTTGCGCCCGCCGGCCGCCGCGCCGAAGCGGTACTCGGCCCACATGGCGGCGTTGGCGTCGTGTTCGAGGATGACCGGCAGCCCGAGCCGATCGGTGAGCCGCTGCGCCACCGGCGCGTCCTCCCACGGCAAATGCGGGGCGAACCGCACCGTCGCCCGGTCCTCGTCCACGAAGCCCGCGACCGCCAGCCCGACCGCGCCGATGGCGTGCCGGGCACACAGCTCCCGCACCGCGCGGGCCAGGCCGTCCTCCAGGGCGCGCGCCGACTGCGGGGTCGGCGCGGTGACGGTGTCGAGGACCTCGCCCGAGCCGTCGACGACCGAAGCTCGAATATTGGTGCCGCCCACGTCGATTCCCACCGTCAGGGGCACCTGCGTCCGGCCCCTCATGCCTTGATGGTCACATCTATCGGGATGTATCCGGACCGCGCCCCCCGTCGGTCACGGCCGGTCTGCGCCGCACCGTGCCCGGCCGGACGCTGATCCGCGGCACGACCCGGCTGCGCGTCACCGGGCCGGCGCGCCGTACCCGGCCCGCGACCGAGGGGATCCTCGGCGGGCCGGTCGGCGGACGAATCATGGCCGCCCGCAGCGCCTTCGGTCGCGGCGTCGGCGCTCGTATCCGGGCGGGCCCCGGCGGCCGGATCACCGGACCGCGCGGCCGCGGCCCCGGACCAGCTCGCGGCGGACGAATCATGGCCGCGGGCACGGCGTTCGGCGGCGACCGCCTGCGCCCCCGCGGCGAACTTGGCCAGCAGGCCGCCCAATCCGGCAACCGCGCTGCCGTGCGCGGCACCGCGGGTACCCGCGGCGTCGGCGCCCCGCGCACCGGGCGAACCGGCCCCGTGCGCACCGGCGGAATCACTCTCGCGGCCGGTGGAATCGTCGGCCGCGGAGCCGGACTCGGCCGCGGCGCCACCCGCCCCGGCGAGATCCTCCGGATCGGTCATCCCGAAACGCTGCTCCGGCGCGCTCCGATGCCCGTACGAATCATGGAGCCACGCATGATATTCCGGCGAGTCCGGATCCAGATCCGGCGGAATCAGCGGCTCCACCGGAACCCCCGCGAGCGCCTCGCGCAGCACGGTGACGATGGCGGTGCCGTGATCGGCGATGGCCGCCACCACGTCGTGATGCTCACCGCGCACCACCGCGGCCGCCGCGCACACCGGGCACCAGCTGCAACTCGACCACTGGATACGCCCGTCGGCCGCGGTCCGGCGCAGCACCGGTTCGACGCGTTCGAGCACGGCCTCGGCGAGCAGTCGCAATTCTTCGGCGAACTCGCTGAAATTATCGTCCGGGTGCCCGGCGCGCGGATGATCCTGGGAGGTCGTCATTTCGGCCAGACCTCGGGGTCCGGGCGGAAGCGGATCACCAGGTGATCGCCGTCGAGTTCGGCGGCCTCGACCGTGCACCGCCGCAATACCGGCGCCAGCCGCAGCCGGCGCCTGACCCCGTCCGCTCCCACGATCAAATCGTCCTCCACTCGTCCCAGCTGCAGGGTCGACGGATCGACCACGGGCAGATGCATACGCATCGCGAACACCGAGTCCAGACCCGTCCCCGATTCGTGCCGCACCTGCGGCCCGCCGGAGCCGGACAGCACACCGTCCGCATCTGAGCCAAGCATAGGGATACCGCCCCCGCCTACCCAGTCACCACTCGCATCGATCCCCTGCGAGAGCGCCGTCAATGCCGCCAGTCCCACCGGTTCGGTCCCCGCGTGCCGTACCACCCGCACCGGTATCCCGCCCATCCGCTTGCGCAAATCCTCGACGACGGCGAGTTGTTCCGCCTGTCGATCGGAATACCACCGCACGGCCGGATGATGCGCGGCCGGCGCGGGCGTGCCGAACCAGGCGGCCGCGCCGCTGCGGCGCGTGGTCCAGGCCGCGACGGTCGCGGTGTCGTCGTCGGGGCCCAGCAGCGCCGGTTCCCCGGACACGAACGCGGCCGAATTCGACTGCGCGGCGGGCGGTTCGGCCTCGATCAGATCGGGCAGCACCTTGTTGACCAGCACGCCGGTCAATTCCAGGCCCAGCAGCGCGGCCGCGGACCGCACCCGGGTGGATTCGGCCACCGCGACCTGTTCGGGCGCGGTGACCAGGCGGGCGGTGGTGCGCGAGCGGTCCGCGAGCAGATCGCGGGCCGCGGTGACCAGGGTGACGATCTGCTCCACCGACACCGCGATCATCGCCTGCCGGAAATCCCCGCCCACCGAGGTCAGGGCGCGCGCGTGCGCGGGCCACACCCGATCCAGATAACCCAGCAGGGTGTCCGGCGCGGTGACGATGCGGAGCATGTCGGCCGAGGGCGGGCAGTCCAGCACGATGACGTCCCACCGGCCGATACCCGCGAAATCGGTGATCTCGAGCAGGGCCAGCAGTTCCTGGATGCCGGGCAGGCCGGTCAGCTCCGCGGGATCCAGCGCCGAGACGTCTATGCCGTGCTCGTTCTTCGCCCCCGAGAGCAGCAGCAATACCGTGCGGAAGCGATCCTCCAGCAGCGCAAGGGAATCCACCTCGATCACATCGAGGCCCGGCTGCACCGCGGCCACGCCCGGCACGCTGCCCGGCTGATGCCGGAACCGGAAACCCAGGGCGTCGCCGAGCGAATGCGCCTGATCGAGCGAGGCCAGCAGCACCCGCTCCCCCGCGCGCGCGTAGGCGAGCGCGGTCGCGCACGCCAGCGTCGTCTTCCCCACCCCGCCCTTGCCGACGAACAGCTCCACGCGGGTGGAGCGCGACGGGCGTCCGGTCGTACTCGCGGTCAGCCTTCGACCCGTTTCTTGAGTTCGGTCAGCGCGGTATCGGTGATGACCTTCTCGGCCTTGCGTTTGAACATGCCGATCATCGGGATGTTCAGGTCCACCGTGAGCTCGTACACCACTTCGGTACTACCGTCGGGCAGCTCGAAGAGTTCGTAGGTGCCGTCCTGCGCCTTCTGCAGCTCCCCGCCGATCAGCGTCCAGCTGACCGCGCGGCCGTCGGGCCGCCAGGTATAGGACAGGGTGTAGGTGTCCTTCACGACGCCCGCGTCCAGCACGAAACGCGCGGTCCGCGCGCGCCCGCGCGGGTCCTTGTCGAGCACCTCGACCGAACGGGCCGCGGCGACCCATTCCGGATACGACTCCAGATCCGCGATGACGGCCATCACTCGTTCCGAGGGGGCGTCGATCACGATCGACCGTTGGGTGCGATCGGCCATGGGAGGCAACGCTTCCTTTCCAGCTGCGGCGGCGGAATCTTCGAGCGGAGAGAACCGGGCGGAGTTCAGAGCGCGGCGGGGGCGACGCCGGCCTTGCGGCCGGCCTCCAGACGAGCCTTGATCTCGAAGGACATCGTCTTCCCGGCGACCCGGCGGGCCCGGTTGGCGGCCATGAGATCGCGCGCGGACATCGACTCCACGCCCTTGGGCTCGGCGTGCATGAAGTAGTGCAGGATGACCCCGTCGAGCATGGGCTCGAGCCAGACCTCCATGGTCCCGGTGGCGCCGCCCGCGATGGTCCAGCGAATCCCCTTGTCGGCGCGATCCTCTCGCACCTGCAGTTGCAGATCCGGCCACCAGCGACGCCAACGGGCCTTATCTGCCAGGACCTGCCCCACGGCGGCGCCCGGCGCGGCGACGAAGGTCTGGTCGGCAACCTGGATACTGCTCACTCGGCTGAGCCTAGCTCAGATCGCCGGCACGTTCGTATCCAGCAGTTCCCGCAGCCGCACGCCCATGCGATCCCAGCGCCATTGCCGCTGCACCCAGGCCCGACCGGCCGCGCCCATGCGGGCCGCGGCGTCGCGATCGGACAGCACGGCCACGATCGCGTCGGTGATGGCCGCGGTCGAGCGCCCGTCCACCACGTGGCCCGTCTCGCCCTCGCGCACCGTTTCGGGCGCACCACCGGAATCGCCCGCCACCACCGGAACCCCACTGGCCGAGGCTTCCAGGAACACGATGCCCAGACCCTCGACGTCCAGGCCGAAACCGCGGGTGCGGCACGGCATCGCGAAGACATCGGCGATGGTGTGGTGCGCGGCGAGTTCGGCCGAAGGCACCCGGCCGGTGAACACCACGTCGTCGGCGACGCCCGCGGACCTGGCCAGCTGGCGCAGCTTCTCCTCGTACGGCCCGCCGCCCGCGATGACGAGCACCGCGCCGTCGATCCGGTCGCGAATGTCCTTCATGGCCACGATGAGCGCGTCCTGCCCCTTGCGCGGGACGAGCCGCGACAGGCACAGCACGGTGGGCCGATCGCCCAGCCCGTAGCGTTCGCGCAGGACGGCGCGGGCGGCCGGATCGGGCTTGAACACCTCCGAATCCACCGCCGGGGGCAGGTATTCCAGGGCCGCGTCGACCCCGAAGGCCGCGGAGAACCGGCGGCGGGTGTACTTGCTGACGTAGGTGATGACGTCGGTGTCGTCGCCGATCGCGCGCAGCGCCTGGCGCGCGCCCGGCAGCATCGACCAGCCGACCTCGTGTCCGTGCGTGGAGGCCACGATGCGCTCGGCCCCGGCCCGGCGCAGGTGCGGCGACATGAGCGCGAGGGGCGCGGCCGCGCCGAACCACACCTGTTCGCACTGCTCGTCGCGAATCAGCTTGGCGGCGCGGCGCATGACCAGCGGCGTCGGCAGCATCAGGGTCGTGGGGTGGCGGACCACCTGGAACGGCTGCTCGGCGTCGAACCTCCGGTGGCTGTCGCCCTTCCAGCGGGGCGCGTACACCACCAGATCATCGGGCGGCAGCTGCATCGCGAGCGCATGGACATAGGACTGAATACCTCCCGGTCGCGGCGGGAAATCATTGGTAACCAGCAAGGTTCGCCCCATGTGCCCAACCTACTGCACCGGCGCCGACCGCGATCCCCGCCCCGAAACCTCGCACCCCGACACGGCATCCGCGCGCGGGCGGCCAGGCGTGCCACGCGCGCCGGACCGGCGCGTCGCATTCGACCGAACCGGTTGGAATGCCCGGTTCGAGCCCCGCGCCTCGGAAACGATCAGGCCGGAAGGCTTCTCACGCGCCTTCGGTGCTGCGCGAGGTGATCCAGGCGCGCCAGCCACTCAGGAAATCGTCGTAGGAGGTGGCGATGACCGCGCGGAACACCGCGTCCACCGCGGCGCGATCCTGCGGCCCCCGCGCCAATTGCCGGTAGAGCCCGGTCAATCGGTCCTCGCCGTAGCGATCGGCGAGGAACGCGCACGCCGACCAGGCCTGTTCGTAGGCGAGGGCGGCCTGCCCGCTCGCGGGCTCGAACACCGCGTCGGCGGGCAGATCCCCGGGCAGCGCCGCGGTGCGCGCCCGTGCGGTCAGCGTCGGCGCGATCTCGGCGACGGTCTCGGCCGAACCGCGGTGCGCGGCGTATTCGGCGAAACCCTCGAGCAGCCACTGCGGGGCGTCCTCGGCGGTCACCGCGCGGGCGGCCACGTGGGTGAGCTCGTGCCGCAGCACCGTGCGCAGACCGTCGGGGCCGAGCCGCCGGCCGGCCTCGGGTCCGAAGACCACGCGCTGCCCGGTCGGCTGCGCCCCGGGATGGAACACGTCGGAGATGGTCGCCGCCGCGACTTCGGCCGGGACGTCGCCGGTGGCATTGGTCAGCGCGGCGAATTCGGTTGCGCTGGCGGCCACGACCACCACCGGGGCCTGCGACCACTGCGGGCCCCACAGCGCGGTCACCGCGAGGGTGGCGGCGGCGAGTTCACCGGCCAGCACCTCCACGTCGGCGCTGCGCGACGCGTGCCCGAGCACGATCCCGCTGCGGCCGTCGCCGGTGCCGACCGTTTCCGCGATGACCTTGCCGTACCCCTCCATCAACCGTTTGACCTGCGGCACTTGCGGATCCGAGGCGGTGACCTGACCGCTCTCGGGGCCGGGCACCACCGCGCGCAGCTTCGGCAGCACCGAATTGGGCAGCATGAGCAGCGCGCCGCAGGCCGCGGTCAGCCCGGTCACCATGACGAGGACGAGGCAGAACTCGAATCGCCGCTTGGCCGAGAACCAGCCGCGAACCTGTCGCAGTGCGCTCATTGCCACCTCGTGTTCGGGCGCGGCGTCAGTACCGGCGCGCGGAATGGAACGGTGTCGAACCCATCGGCGCCACCTGCACCGGCACTCCGAACGTGGAGGCGTGCAGCATCAAACCATTGCCCGCGTAGATCCCGACATGTGAGACCTCAGAGTAGAAGAACACCACATCGCCGGGCTGCAGGTCCTGCTCGGCCACGGGCGTGCCGAAGTTGGACTGCTGCTGGCTGGTGCGCGGCACGCTCTTGCCGACCTGCTTGAACGCCCACTGCACCAGACCGGAGCAGTCGAATTGATCGGGACCGACCGCACCCCACACGTACGGCGCGCCGACGCGGGTGAGCCCGGCGGCCAACGCGCTGGTGCCGCTGCCGGGAACGAGCCCGCGCAGCAGGGTGTCACGGTCGAAGCCGGGCGGGAACATCGATCCGGCGAGGGCGGACTTGTCGCCCGCGGAGAGCTGACCCCACGCGGCGATCACGCCGGCGATGGAGCCCTGCAGCTCCGAGCGTTTGCGTTCGAGATCGGAGCGCAGCGCGTCGGCGGCGGCGAAGGCCGCGCGCGCGGTGTCGGCGGCGCCGCGGGCCGCGGACTCCGCGGCGGCGGCCGCGTCGCTGACCTTCTTGTACTGGCTCAGTTGATTGTTCGTGCGCGCGGCGGCCAGGTCGATGATGGACATCTGGTCCAGCAGCTGCTGCGGGGAATCGCTGACCAGCAGCGAGGTGAGCTGATTGGTGCGGCCGCCGACCAGGGCGGCGGTCGCGGCCCGGTCGATGGCGGGCCGGAAGCGGTCGATCTCGGCGCGGGCCGCGTCGAGCGCCCCGGCCGCGTCGGCGGCGGCGGTGTCGGCGGCCGTGGCGGCGACGATCTTGTTGTCCAGGTCGGTCTGCGCGTTGAGCGCGGCCTGGTTGAGTTGCTCGGATTCCCGGGACAGATCGATCAGGCGCTGGACGGCGTCACCGGCCGTGGCGGGTGCGGCGACCGGATCCGCGACCGCGGGTCCGGTTGCGGCACTGCCGATCACGAGGACACCCACCGTGAGGGCCCCACCCACCAGTTGTCTGGTGCGTTGCTTCCGCTGCTGCGCTGCCACCGTCGGCATGTCCCGTTCTCTTACCCCAAGCCGGAAAAGAAGGTCTCGATAAGATTACGAAACAGCGGCCGCATATGTCCAGCAGGCCACGAAACCATTACGGCCGCCGCTTCGTCCGCAGGTCACAGACCTGCGGTTGGTACTAGATCCGGCGGGCGCCGTCGAACGGCATGGACGAGATCGGGGCGACCTTGACCGGCTGACCGGAGGTCGAGGCGTGCACGACATTGCCGTCGCCCACATAGATTCCGGTGTGGCCGCCGCCGTAGAACGACACCACGTCGCCGGGCTCGAGTGCGTCGGCCGACACCGGGTAACCGGCGTTGAGCTGCTCATAGCTGGTGCGCGGCAGGTCGATTCCGGCCTGCGCGTACGACCACTTGACCAGACCGGAGCAGTCGAAGGCGTTCGGGCCGGTGGCGCCGTAGACGTACGGCGAGCCGATGCGGCTCATGGCGGCGTTGACGGCCTCCTGGCGCGGGCTCACCTGGGGAGCGGCCGGGGCGGCGGGCGCGGGGACCTCGACGCCGGGGATGGCCGGGATGGTCACCGGGAGGGACTCGGGCACACCGGGAATGCCGGCGGGCAGCTGAATCGCGTCCGGCACATCGAAGGTGCCGACGCCCGGGATAGTGACCGGCTGCGCCGAGGCGGGCGTAGCGGGCAGCAGCAGCGCGCTCAGCGTGGCAGCGCCGACGGCACCGGCCGAGAGGGCCCGCTTGACGGTGTTGGTCGCCATGGTGAGGTACTTCCAATCTGCCCCGCGACGCCGCACCGGTTTGGTGGGTCGGACTCCGCGAGGTCTCAGGAAGATTACGAGCGCATAACGGTGCTTTGTAAAGCCGCGACCAACGCCGGGTGGCCTGGAATTGTTACGTGCCGTCATTTCGCTGCGACAAACGTCACAGCAATCACGAAACGATAACAACGCCCGAATTGCCAGGAGCGTCCGAACCGCTACCCGCCGGTAGGTTACCCGGGCCCACAACCCCCTCTTCCAGGCACGATTCCCTATAACAGCAGGTCGGGCACACCGTGAATAATCAGGCCCTGACCGGGGGATGTGCCGAGCGGGTGATCACGACCCGACTGGGACAGCACTCGGCGCCCGCCGCCGGGGCGGCCACGCCACACCCGGCGGTATTCATATCATTACCGAATCACTGTGACCCTAGTCACAAACTGGCATACTTCCGCAATTCGGGGATTGCATCTTGAGAATCTCGAGCAGATAAACGGACATTTCTCGGATTAGCGCCGGGTGGCCGTTCGGGACCCGAACCGCCGCCGTGACCGGCCGGGAAGCCATCATCGCAGGTCCCGGCGATACCGCCCCCGGGTGTCGTACCCCCGCCCTACGATTTCGGCTCGTGCCCGAACAGTTGGCCTTCGACGAGCTCGAAACCCCGCTCTACGCGACCACTTTCGTGGTCGTGGATCTCGAAACCACCGGGACCAGCCCCGATGGCGACGCCATCACCGAGATCGGCGCGGTCAAGGTGCGCGGGGGCGAAGTGCTCGGCGAGTTCGCGACACTGGTGAATCCGGGCCGGGACATCACACCGCAGATCGTGCAGATCACCGGAATCACCACCGCCATGGTCATCGACGCGCCCCGGATCGAGTCGGTGCTGCCCGGATTCCTGGAGTTCGCGCACGGCTGCGTCCTGGTGGCGCACAACGCCCGTTTCGACACCGGGTTCCTGCGCGCCGCCGCGGCGCGGATGCAGGTGCCCTGGCCGCCTTTTCAGGTGCTGTGCACGGTGCAGCTGGCGCGGCGGGTGCTGGGCCGGGACGAGGCGCCCTCGGTGAAGCTGTCGGTGCTCGCGCAGCTGCTCGGCGCGCAGACCCAGCCGACGCACCGCGCGCTCGACGACGCGCGCGCCACCGTGGACGTGCTGCACGCGCTCATCGGGCGGGTGGGCAATCAGGGCGTGCACAGCCTCACCGAGCTTCTGGACTACCTGCCCGAGGTGACGCGCCGCCAGCGCGCCAAACGGGTGATCGCGGCGGATCTTCCGGCCACCCCCGGGGTGTATCTGTTCCGGGGGCCGTCCGACGAAGTCCTCTATATAGGGACGGCCGTGAATCTGCGCCGGCGCGTGCGCGGCTACTTCACCGGGTCGGACACCCGCCCGCGCATGCGCGAGATGGTGCAGCTGGCCACCCGGGTCGATCACGTCGAGTGCGCGCACGCCCTGGAAGCCGGTGTGCGCGAACTGCGTCTGCTGCTGGCGCACGCCCCGCCCTACAACCGCCGCTCGAAGTTCCCGCAGCGCGCCTGGTGGCTCACCCTCACCGAGGAGCCGTTCCCGCGCTTCGCCGTCTCGCGCACCCCCACCCGGGATGCCCTGGGCCCCTTTCATTCCCGGACCGAGGCAACCGAGACAGGAATCACCCTCGCCGAGAATTCCGGCTTGCGCACCTGCACCACCCGCCTGCCCCGCACCGGACGGCACGACTGCCCGCCCGCGGTTGTCGGCGGCTGCCCCGCGGCCGCCGAGAACACACCCCTATATATAGAGGAGTACGCGCACGCCCCGGACCGTGTCCGCGCCCTGTTCGCGGGCCGCTCCCCCGAAGTCCTCGAGACGATCCGGGACAAGCTCGAAACCCTCTCCCGCGCAGAACATTTCGAGGCCGCGGCCCGGCTGCGTGATCGCACCCTCCCGGTGATCCGCGCCCTGCGCCGCACCCAGCGCCTGGCCGCCCTGGCCCGCATCCCCGAGTTGGTCGCCGCCCACCCCGACGGCGCGGGCGGCTGGCACTTCGCCGTGATCCGCTACGGCCGCCTCGCCTCCGCCGGCAACGCCCCCCGCGGCATCTCCCCGATGCCGACGGTCGACCGCCTGGTAGCCGCCGCCGAGACGGTGATCCCCGAACCCCTGCATCCCCTCCCCACCACCGATCCGGATGCGCCCGAACCCCTCTCACCGCCGTATCCCCCACTACACGGCGCCCTCCCCGAGGAGACGGCCCTGCTGGTCCGCTGGCTCGAACAACCCGGCACCCGCATCGTCCGCACCACCCACGCCTACCACGAGCCCCGCCACGGCGCGGGCCCCTGGCTGGCCTGGGCCGCCCGCGCCGAGGCCGCGGCAGAGCTGGCCGGCACCGAACAGCCCGGCACGGAATCAGCAGCGGCCGAGCACGATCGGTGAGCCGACAGCTCGGATCGCGTCAGCGGGGACACGGAGTCAGGATGCGCGGCACTGATCGTCGTGCTCGTGGTGCGCGATCACAGCCAGCAGTTCACGCACCCACGCCGGTCGCTGCTCACCGACTCCGGCCATCGCGAGATCGGCCTCGATCAGCGAACGAATATAGGCGGACTGGGAAAGGCCCAGCGTCTGTGCTCGCGACTTGCACGCCCTGTCGAGTTCGTAAGGCATCTTGATCGACCGGGGGACGAACACCGGCTCACTGTCGGGACCGACAGAGATCCCCAGTTCGGCTTCGGTCACGGTCTCGCCCGTGAGTTCCAGGCGGTCCTTGATCGCCGCGACCTCGTCGGGACTCATGTCGTGGAACGGATCAGTCATCGTGGTTCGCCTCCCAGCGTGCGAAGTCGGCGATCTGCTCGGGGGTGAGATAGGTCGCGTCGAAAATGTATATGTCCGGGCCGTTGTGGCGGGCATACACGGCAACGGCCCGAAGACACGTAGTCCGGTCGCAGGATCCATGGCACGCGCCAGCCGCACTCGGCGCTTGCCCGTCTGCCACGCGTTCACCATGTCGAACACCTCGTTGATGTCCACGCCAGTTTTCGCCAGCATCTGGGCCAGTGCCCAGAACCATTCGACTGCCACGGGGGTGAGACTACCCACGAGACTACCAGCATGGTGCCGGTTGGTGTTCTGTCCGAAGTGCCGTGATGCCAAACGGGGAAGGCCCCGAGTCGTAGTCGACTCGGGGCCTTCCCTTTTCGCTGTATCTCAGTGGCCGTGCTTGTCCACCGAGCCGGCGCCGTCCTGGTAGTTCTCCAGGGCCGCGAGCATGTCGTGCTCTTCCTTGTGGGCCAGAGCGGCGTTCTGCTCGATCTCGGCGATCGGGTCGGCCTTCATGAACGAGCCGGAGCCGGGCTTGCCGGCCGAACCCAGCTTGGACATCTTCTTGGGCACCGGGGCGCCCTGGTATTCCAGCGGGATCGGGTGGCCGTGCGAGTCCACCGGGCCCAGCGGCTGGTGGATCTCGATGTACTCACCGTGCGGCAGGCGCTTGATGACACCGGTCTCGACGCCGTGCTCGAGCACCGCGCGGTCGCTGCGCTGCAGGCCGATGCAGAAGCGGTAGGCCACGAAGTACGCGAGCGGCGGCAGCACCAGCAGACCGATGCGGAAGATCCACGTGGTCGCGTTCAGCGAGATGCTGAACTTCAGCGCGATGATGTCGTTGACGCAGGCCAGGGTCAGCACCAGGTAGAAGGCGATGGCCATGGCGCCGATGGCGGTACGAACCGGCACGTCGCGCGGACGCTGGAGCAGGTTGTGCCGGGCGTCGTCGCCGGTCAGCTTCTTCTCGATCCAGGGGTACAGGATCAGGACGGTGAAGACCAGGCCCATGACGAGCGCGACCCAGAACACGGCCGGAACCGTGTAGCGGCCCAGGTAGAGCTCCCACGGCGGCATGAGGCGCGCCATGCCGTCGGTCCACATCATGTAGAAGTCGGGCTGCGAACCCGCCGAGACCTGAGACGGGTTGTAGGGACCCAGGTTCCAGATCGGGTTGATCTGCAGCACGCCGCCCATGAGGGCGATGATGCCGAGGGTGAAGGCGAAGAACGCGCCCTGGTCCGCGGCGAACACCGGCACGATGCGGGCGCCGACGACGTTGGTCTCCTTGCGGCCCGGTCCGGGGAACTGGGTGTGCTTCTGGTACCAGACCAGGGCGACGTGCGCCGCGATCAGGGCCAGCAGGATGCCCGGGATGAGCAGCACGTGCAGCACGTACAGACGCGGGATGATCAGGTTGCCCGGGAAGTCGCCGCCGAACAGCAGCCAGTGCAGCCAGGTGCCGATGACCGGAACACCGATGGTGATGCCCGAGAACGCCGCGCGCAGACCGGTACCCGAGAGCAGGTCGTCGGGCAGCGAGTAGCCGAAGAAGCCCTCGAACATGGCCAGGATGAGCAGCAGCGAGCCGATCACCCAGTTGGCCTCACGCGGCTTGCGGAAAGCGCCGGTGAAGAAGATGCGGAACAGGTGGATGATGATCGACGCCGCGAACAGCAGTGCCGCCCAGTGGTGCACCTGGCGCACGAACAGACCGCCGCGCACCTCGAAGGAGATGTTCAGCGAGGTCTCGTAGGCCCGCGACATGGTGACGCCGCGCAGCGGCTCGTAGGCGCCGTCGTAGACGACCTCACTCATGGACGGGTCGAAGAACAGCGTCAGGTACACACCCGACAGCAGCAGGATGATGAAGCAGTAGAGCGCGATCTCACCCAGCAGGAAGGACCAGTGGGTCGGGAAGACCTTGTTGATCGACCGCTTCACGAACGCCGCGGCGTGATACCGCTCGTCGATTTCGTTGGCCTGTGCGACCACTTTGCTAGGGCTCATGAACGACGCTCCCAGAAGGCCGGTCCGAGGGGCTCGATGAAGTCGTGTACGGCGACCAGGTAGCCCTCGGAGTTGACGGTGATCGGCAGCTGCGGCAGCGCACGAGCGGCGGGACCGAAGATCGGCTTACCCCATTCGGTCGCCAGGAACTGCGACTGGTGGCAGGGGCACAGGATTCGGTTGGTCTGCTGCTCGAACAGCGAGGTGGGGCAGCCCAGGTGGGTGCAGATCTTCGAGTAGGCGAAGTAGTCGCCGTAGTTGAAGCTCTCCTGGCCCTTGCGCTTGATGGCGGCCTCGGCGTCGGCGGTGCGCAGGCGAATGAGCATGACCGAGTTGCGGATTCCGCGCAGCGACTGGAAGGTCGCGTGGTGGTCACCGCGCCATTCTTCCTTCCAGGGGAAGACGGTCTCCATCGAGCCGGCGTCCAGGTCCTCCGGGCGCACCAGGACGATGTCCTCGGGGCGGCCGGTGTCGCGGCGCAGGTAGATGGTCTGGCCTTCGTAGTCCGGGGTCCAGCCCGAGACCCACAGCGGCGACTTGTCGCCCTTGGCCCACGGGTTCTTGACGCAGCCGCCCAGGAACACCAGCAGCGCGCCGATGCCCAGGATGCCCGCGCCCGCACCCGCACTGCGGGTGATCATCTTGCGGCGGCCCAGCGTGGAGGTCTCCCCCGCGTCGGCGAGCTGCGCGCCCAGGGTGCGGCGGTTGACCTCGGAGGACATGCCGTCGTGGCGTTCCTGGATCGAGATCTCGGCCGGGATGAACTTCTTGCGGATGAGCACGGCGGCGACGCCGATGCCGAGCACCGCGAGACCCATGGTGATGCCGTAGAGCGGGGTGGCCAGCGTGTACGCGGCGTTGCCCTCTTCTCCGCGGCCCTTGTACTCCCAGGGCCAGAACAGGAACACGCCGATGAGGGCGAGTCCGGCCAGCACCGAGATGCCGAACCAGGTGGCGACCTGACGCTCGGCCCGCTTCTCGGCCTTGGTGCCGGGGACGGGCCAGCGCGGTGCGCGGTAAACGACGTCGACGCCGTCCAGCTTGGTGCCGAGGGCGACGAGCTCATCGCGCGACATGGCGTCGAGCTGCTCGTCGGTGTAGTCCGCACCGGTGGGGTTGTCCCCCATGCCTTTTTGCTCCTGTTCACTCATGACCGGGACCCGATCCACATCGCCGAGCCGACGAGCAGCACGATGCCGATGATCCACGCCGCGAGGCCCTCGGTCGCGGGGCCGAAGCCGCCGAGGCCGTAGCCGCTCTCGGAGGGGGTCTCCATCCGGTCCTTGATGTACGCGACGATGTCCTTCTTCTCTTCCGGCGTCAGCTGCCGGTCGGAGAACTTGGGCATGTTCTGCGGGCCGGTGAGCATGGCCAGGTAGATCTGCTGTTCGCTGGCCGGCGCGAGCGGCGGCGCGAACTTACCGGAGGACAGCGCGCCGCCCTTGCCGGTGAAGTTGTGGCAGGACGCGCAGTTCATGCGGAAGAGCTCGCCACCGCGGCCCAGGTCGGCGCCCTCGATGAGGGATTCCTGGGCGATCTCGCCGTTGGCGTCGCGCACCACGGTCGGGCCGCCGCCGTTGGCCTGGATGAAGGCGCCGAGGGCATCGGTCTGACGGGCGTCGAACTTCGGGGGCTTGCGCATGATCTGGGCTTCGTTGCGCACCGCGGGCATACGACCGGAGGAGACCTGGAAGTACACCGCGGCCTCGCCGACGCCGATCAGGCTCGGGCCGCGATCGGCGACACCCTGCAGGTTGGCACCGTGGCAGGTGATGCAGGAGGTGTCGTAGATCTGCTTGCCCTCGCGGATCAGCGCTGACTGGTCCTCGTGCGCCGTGGCGACCTGCGCGGTGGGCGTCAGGGCCGATGCCGCGAAGCCGGCTCCGACGAGGCCCATCAGGAGAACCAGACCGCCGGCGATACGCCGACGCAAGCGGCGCTGCTTACGCGTCTTGGTGGCCTCGCCGATCGCGGCGCCCGAGGATTCGGGGCGCGGATCTGGCGCTGACGGGGGAGATGAACTCATCTGTGTCCCTTTGGAGTAGACGGAACCGACTTGTACAGAAGCTTCTTGCCTACGGCGGGCTGTGCCGTGGATCTGTCCGAAATCAGCGGACGAAGTAGATCGTGGCGAAGAGCCCGATCCAGACGATGTCGACGAAGTGCCAGTAGTACGAGACGACGATCGCCGCGGTGGCCTGCGCGGGGGTGAACTTACTGACCTTGGTGCGGATCAGCAGGAACACGAACGCGATCAGACCGCCGATGACGTGCAGGCCGTGGAAGCCGGTCGTGATGTAGAAGACCGAGCCGTACACGGTGCTCGAGATCGTCGTGCCCTCTTCCACCAGGTGGTAGTACTCGTAGCCCTGGCCGGCGACGAAGAAGGCCCCCATGATCAGGGTGATGACGTACCAGCGGCGCAGGCCGAAGACGTCGCCCCGCTCCGCCGCGAAGACGCCCATCTGGCAGGTGAACGAGGAAGCCACCAGGACGGCGGTCACCGGGACGGCGAGGCCGAGGTTCAGCTCGGTCGGCTCCATCGGCCACTTATCGCCGCCGGCTTGCGCGCGGGCGACAAAGTACATAGCGAAAAGGCCGGCGAAGAACATCAGCTCGCTGGACAGCCAGATGATGGTACCGACGCTGACCATGTTGGGCCGGTTCAGCGAATGCACACGCTGAGTAATGGCCGATCCTGGGGTCCCTACTGCGGTCGTCACGCCGGTAAGTATGACTTGTCGTAGTACGACAGGCGTAGCCGGGTTGGAAAACTCGGTCAGCGTGTCGGAAACCGCAGGGCGAGCGAGCCTCTCGGGGGGCGCTCGGCGTGTCTCGGAGCAGCATAGATTGGCCGTTTAAGAGAAAGCTGAGCCACTTATAGGCCGGTTGGGAAGGGATGGTGGCGGGGATGTCGTGGGTGGGCAGAATGCTGCGGCGCGGCGGGACAACGGAACTGGATCCCGGGCGTGGCGACCTGGTGCCGGTGGCGTCGAGTTTCGATGACGCGGAGGCGTGTTCGGTGGCCCTGGGCCGGACCGGCGCCTGGACCGCCGACCAGCCCGTGGTGCTGCGCCAGCACCTGCTGGTGCCCGCGGATCGGCTCGATGCGGTGCGGATCATCACCGCGGAGCTCGGCTATGACACCGTCGCGACCGGCGCCGCCGCGCGGACCCCGGAATCCGCGGCCGCCGCCGAGCGGGTCATCGCGACCGCGGGTCTCGCCCCCGACCCGGCCGAGACCGTCGCCCTGCTGGTGCGCCGGGTGCAGGTACTCGACGCGATGCACTGCGCGCAGGAGCGTTCCCGCCTGACCGCTGTGGCCCATCGGCACGGCGCGGTCCTGCTGGGCTGGGAGGCGCTGCAGCCCGCGCCCGGGCGTCCGGGAGAAAAGAAATAGCCCCCGCGCACTAGGCTGGCGTCGACAACACTGGTGTACGGACATCACCGGCGACGGAAGAGATGAGCAATGAGCGCGCGCAGCTGGCGAGAAATCCTCGGCATCCTCACCGATGGCAACGATCTGGCCGCGGACGAGGCCGCGTGGGCGATGAACGAGATCTTCACCGATAGCGCCACCTCCGCGCAGATCGCGGCGTTCGGCGTCGCCATGAAGATGAAGGGCCCGACCCCGGTCGAGCTGAGCGGTCTGGCCGCGGGCATGCTCGCGCACGCGCGCCGGGTCGAGGTCGACGGCGCCGCGGTCGACATCGTGGGCACCGGCGGTGATCGCTCCGGCACGGTGAACATCTCGACCATGTCCTCGATCGTGGTGGCGGCCACCGGCATTCCGGTGGTCAAGCACGGCAACCGCGCGGCCTCCTCCAAGAGCGGCGGCGCGGACGTGCTCGAGGCGCTCGGGGTGAAGATCGCCCTGGGCCCGGAGTCGGTTGCCACGAGTGTGCGCGAGGTCGGCATCGGCTTCTGTTTCGCCCCGGTGTTCCATCCGTCGCTGCGTTTCGCGGGTCCCGCGCGCGCGGAGATCGGCATCCCGACGGTCTTCAATATCCTGGGCCCGCTGACCAATCCGGCCCAGCCGGGCGCGGGTCTGATCGGCTGCGCCTTCGCGGATCTGCTGCCGGTGATCGCCGGCGCGTTCGCCGAGCGCGGCGCGTCCGCCCTGGTGGTCCGGGGTAACGATGGCCTGGACGAGATCACCACCGCCGACACCACCGACGCCTGGGTCGTCGCGGGCGGCCGGCGGGCCGAAACCACCATCGATCCCACGAAACTCGGTATCGAGCGGGTCGCCCCCGAGGCGCTCAAGGGCGGGGACGCCACCCTGAACGCGGAGATCGCCCGGAATTTCCTGGCCGGCGCGGCCGGTCCGGTGCGCGATGCGGTGCTGCTGAACTCGGCGGCCGCGGTGGTGGCCTTCGAGCTCACCGCCGATCAGGTCGGCGAGGATCTGCACGACCGGCTCGGCGCGGCCCTGGAACGGGTTGCGGCGACGGTCGATTCGGGCCGGGCCGGCGAACTGCTCGAGCGCTGGGCGGAGCTGACGAACAAGCTCGGCTCGGAGTAGCCGCGAGCGGTGTCGTCGCGGACGCGGCGGCACCGGGCGGCGGGCCACCGGTGTCCGCCTCGCGCACCCGGTTTCGGGCGCGGCGGATCATTCGCCGATCGAGAAGCCCGCCTCGACGTCGATGCTCGAGTAGGACTTGAACGCGATGTGCGTCGCGGTCCGCACCACGCCCGGGGTCTTGTTGATGTGCCCGGTCACGACCTCGGCGATCTGCTGGTGGTCGCGCACGCGCACGATGCCGATCAGGTCCACGTCGCCCGCGCAGGAGTACACCTCGGCGACGCCGTCGATGTCGGCCAGCGCCTGGGCGGTCTCGGGGATGCGGTCGGATTCTGCGTGGATCAGCACGATCGCGGTAATCATGGGACCACTTTAGGCGATGGCGGTGTCGGCGCGGTGCCGCACCGCGTGCGGTCCGGCCCGTTCCCCGCGTACGCCGAGCTATCTGTAACCCCCGGTGCACGCTGGGGAAACCTGGGGCTTGATTCCGCGAATCCGCGTCCGCTACGCCCGTTTTGGGTGATCATGGATCGAAATGTGAACCGACCAGTAGTCACCTTGGGGCTACGCAGGGGGTTTTCGATGCTAGATCTGATTCCGGCCGTTCCGGTCCTTCGAAACATCACTCGCCGCACCGCGCGCCTGGCCGCGCGGACCTTGCTCGCGGGTGCCACGGTCGCGGCCATCGCCGCCGCCGTACCGGCGCATGCCGCGCCCGACCCCGTTCCCGATCCGGTAGCGAGCATCAGCACCGATGTGATCAAGATGATCGACTCGGTGACCACGCTGCAGCTGCCCGGTCAGGATCTGCCGACCGCGCTGAGCCCGACCACCGCGATCGTGGTGCTGGGCTACGGTCTGCTGCCGGACGGTGAGATGCGGCCGGAACTGATCAACCGGCTGTACGCCGGATACGTCTCGGCGCTGCTCTCGCCCCATTCCCCGGTCATCGTGACCGGCGGTAATCCGCAGGCCGGCCGCACCGAGGCGCAGGCGATGGCGGACTGGCTGATCGGGCGCGGCATCGACCCGGTGCGCATTCACAGTGAGACCCAGGCGAATTCGACGGTGCAGAACGCGGCGTTCTCGGCCAAGGTCATGGAGGCGATCGGCGCGCACGCGGCCATCCTGATCACCTCCGGCGACCACATCGCCCGCGCGCTCACCAATTTCCGTGCCGCGGGCATCTCGGTGGTCGCGACCATGACCCCGGATCACACCCCGCTCTCGGCCCAGCCCTTCGGCCCCGGCGAGGCGCCGCGCTGAGGCGCGGGTGCGCGAGGTATCGACAACGAAGGCCCGTCCACCGTTTCGGTGGGCGGGCCTTCGCCACTCACTCCAGGAACCGGGCTATCGCCGCGGCCACACACGCGGGCTTGGCCTCGCCGTCGATCTCGACGGTGACGGTGCGCTCGATCTGCACCCCGCCCGGAATATCCTGTGCAGCCGCGAGTTTCACGCGGCCGCGGATGCGGCTGCCGACCGGCACCGGGTTGATGAACCGGACCTTGTCGAGCCCGTAGTTGATCGCCATGCGGGCGGAGCCGACCCGCATCACCTGCGCGGTCATCGGCACGATGAGCGAGAGCGTCAGGAAGCCGTGCGCGATGGTGCGCCCGTACGGGCCGGCGGCCGCACGCTCGGCGTCGACGTGGATCCACTGGTGGTCGCCGGTGGCCTCGGCGAACCGGTCGATGCGGTCCTGGTCGATGGAAATCCATTCGCTCACACCGATTTCCGTGCCGACGGCGGCGCGCAGCTGGTCGAAGGACGTGAAGTCGATCATGGGGCGAGCCCTTCTCAGATGCGGCGGCCGCCGTCGACGTAGATGGTCTGGCCGGTGACGAAGGAGGCGTCCGGGGACACCAGGAAGGACACCACGTTCGCGATGTCCTCGGGCTTGCCGACGCGGCGCAGCGGGGTGATCTCGGCGGCCTGCGCCCGGAAGACCTCCGGGTCGACGCCGACGCGGGCGGCGGTGGCGTCGGTCATGTCGGTGACGATGAAGCCCGGCGCGACGGCGTTGACGTTGATGCCGTACGGCCCGAGTTCGATGGCGAGGGTGCGGGTGAAGCCCTGGATGCCCATCTTGGCCGCGGAGTAGTTGGCCTGGCCCCGGCTGCCGAGGGCGGACACGCTGGAGGTGTTCACGATCTTGCCGGACTTCTGCTTCACCATGTAGCGCTGGGCGGCCCGGCTGCACAGGAAGGCGCCGCGCAGGTGCACGGACATGACGGTGTCCCAGTCGTCCACGGACATCTTGAACAGCAGATTGTCACGCAGCACGCCCGCGTTGTTGACCAGCGCGTCGACCGAACCCAGTTCGGCGACAACGCGTTCGAAGGCCGCGTCGACCGAGGCTTCGTCGGTGACGTTGCAGCCCACCGCGATCGCGGCGCCGCCCTGGGCCGCGATGGCGTCCACGGCGCCCTTGCAGGCGGCCTCGTCGAGGTCGGCGATGGCGACGGTGAAGCCGTCGGCGGCCAGGCGGGCGGCGGTGGCCGCGCCGATGCCGCGGGCCGCGCCGGTGACGAACGCTACCTTGGGACTCATGGGTATCTCCTTGTCGCGGAAGGGTTTCAGACGATGGCGTTGACGCCGGTCAGCGCGCGGCCGATGAGCAGTTTCTGAATCTGGCTGGTGCCCTCGTAGAGGGTCAGTACGCGGGCGTCGCGCAGGTACTTGGCGACCGGGTACTCGTCGATGTAGCCGTAGCCGCCGAACACCTGAATGGCGTTGTTGGCGGCCTTGACCGCGGCTTCGCTGGCGAAGAGTTTGGCGACCGAGGCCTCGGTGCCGAACGGTTTGCCGCGTTCGACGAGGTCGGCGACCCGCCAGGCCAGCAGCCGCGCCGCCTCGACCTCCACCGCGATGTCGGCCAGCAGTTCCTGGACCAGCTGGTAGGAGGCGATGGGTTTGCCGAACTGCTCGCGCTCGGTCGCGTATTTCACCGACGCTTCCAGGCAGCCGCGCGCGACGCCGACGCAGCCGGCGGCCACGCCCATGCGGCCCTTGTCCAGCGCCGCCATGGCGATCTTGAAGCCCTGGCCCTCGGCGCCGAGGCGCGCGGAGTCCGGCACCCGGACGCCGTCCAGAACCAGCTCGGCCGTGGCCTGCCCGCGCAGCCCGAGTTTGCCCTTGATCTCGGTGCGGGTGAATCCCGGTGCGGCCGTAGGCACCAGGAACGCGCTCACGCCCCGGGGACCGGGTCCGCCGGTGCGCGCGAAGATCAGGGCGACGTCGGCCCAGGTGCCGTTGGTGATGAAGATCTTGGTGCCGGTGAGCAGCCAGTCGTCACCGTCGCGTTCGGCCCGGGTGATCAGGCTGCTCGCGTCCGAGCCGGTGCCGGGTTCGGTGAGCCCGAAGCAGCCCAGCGCGGTCCCGGAGCACAGGCGCGGCAACCACTCTCGCTTCTGCGCCTCGGTGCCGTAGGTCTTGATGGTCTTGGCCACCAGCCCGAGCGAGACCGACACGATCCCGCGCACCGAGCTGTCGCCGACGCCGAGTTCCTCGAGCAGCAGGCAGTAGTCCAGCGCGGTTCCGCCGGATCCGCCGTACTCCTCGGGGATCTCGATGCCGAGAAACCCCATCGCCCCGAGCTTTCCGACGATGGCGGTGTCCACCGATTCCGCCCGATCCCAGGCGGCGGCGTAGGGCACGACCTCCTTCTCCACCCAGGCGCGGGCCAGGTCGCGCAATTGCCGCTGCGCGTCGTCGAGCTCGAAATCCATCGGCGAGAAGCTCCTAACCGAACGTTGTTAGGTTTACGCCACGAAGCTATCCTAACGCTGTTCGGTTTTTCAAGGCTCCCGGCACAACCCGCCGTGCACCCGCGAAGAGGGAGGTGTCCCCCATGGCCAGACCGAGGGTCCCGCTGCTGAGCCGCGACCGCATCCGCGCCGCCGCGCTCACCCTGATCGACCGTGACGGCCTCCCCGAACTGTCGATGCGCCGCCTGGCCGCCGAGCTGACCGTCCAGGCCGCCTCCCTCTACGGCCACTACCCCACCAAGGACGATCTCCTCGACGACATCGCCCGCGGCATCATGGCCCGGGTGGACACCTCGGCCTTCGCGACCGGCGATTGGCGGCACGGCCTGACCTCCTGGGCCCGCTCCTACCGCGCAGCCCTGGCGGCCCACCCCAATTTCGTCCCCTACCTGGCCACCGGCCCCGGCACCCGCGAGGAGAACCTGCGCGCCGCCGACGCGGTCCACGGCGGCCTGGTCACCGCCGGCTGGCCCCCGCGCGAGGCCACCCTGATCGGCGCCGCGACCCGCTACCTGGTGATGGGCGCGACCCTGGGCTCCTTCTCCCGCGGCTTCAGCGACGACGCCCACCTCTACCGCGACCGCTATCCCCACCTGGACCAGGCCCACCGCCTGCGCGCCAAGGCCGACGAAATAGATTCCGACAGCTTCGAGTTGGCCCTGACCTCCTTCGTCGACGGCCTGGCCCTGCGCTATCCCCCGGAAACGCCCCCCGCCGAACGCCTTTCGTAACACCGCGCCCCACGGCCGACGGTCAACCTACCCACCGGTTATGTATTGCTTTTTGTGGCAGGCCGGTGCGCGCGCACGTAGGGTGCTCGGTGGAGGGGATCCGCTCCCGCTTCACGTATTTTCCGCCGGATCGCAAGGAACACCTTGGCGCACAACATCTATATATCGACCCTGCTCGACGCGCTGGAGTCTCGGGGCTATCGGGGAGTCCTCGAGAATCCGACGGCGATCGGGGTCACCGCACCGGACGGCGACCGCCTCGATCTCCCGGTCGAGCGCTGGTTCCAGTACATCGACGCGAACGCGGAGGGCGGGCTCGCGGCTGCCGCGGCAAGCTACGCCCACCAGGCCACGCTGATGTTCGCGACCGCCGATCCGGCCGACGCGAACCTGCGCATCCGGCTGCACACCGACGAGTACATGGACCAGGTCATGCAGCACGGCGATCGGCGCATCCGGCTCGGCGACTCGTTGCTGACCCGGCAGCTGGCGCCGGGCCTGAAGGAGACGGTGGTGATAGACCTCCCCGACCAGATCCGGCCGCTGAACCGTTCGGAGTTGAAAGGCCGGAACGCGAACCTCGTTTTCGGGGCGGCCATTCGGAACTCCCTGGCGGAGGACCACGTCCGGGTTCTCGAGCACACCTACGGTCCGGTCACGGTGCTGGCGCTCGAGGCCGACCACCGCTACGTCGGCGCCCACGCGCACGTGCTGACCCGGCTCGTGGATACGGCCGCCGCCCGGCTCGGCGCGCTGGTCGCGTTCCCGGCGCCCGAGGTGGTCGTGGTGTACCCGATCGCCCCGGTGACCGATGTCGCGGAGACGCTGGGCCTGCTCGACTGGATCGTCAAGCGGTACACGGCATCCGCCGAGCACCGCCTGCTGCCGCACCTGTTCTGGTGGCAACCCGGCGAGTACGAGCGACTCGGCGCCACCGGACCGTCCACCGGCCGGGGTCCGGACCTGCGCCCGCTGCGATTCGACGCCGACCTCCGGTCCAAGACGATCCGGACGCACACCGCGGACACCGGCAAGCTCATCGAACTCTGGCGGAACGCGCGATGAATCACTCTCTCGGACAGCAGCACACACCATCGGGCATCACGCACACCCCGGTGCCGGAACTCGACGACGTCGCGCACCTGCTGCGTCCGGTGATCCGGCGCGCGGGCTTCGGTGACGAGTCGGTGCACAAACGCCGGCGCATCATCGCGGGGCTGGGCCTGGACATCGGGGACTACACGCCGATCTCGCTGCCGCTGGTGTCGCCCCTCATCGATCGGTACGTGATGATCGATCTGCCCGGCGCGCACGGCTACGTCTTTCCCGAACTCCTGGGCAGCTACGTGGTCCCGGCCCTGCTGCGGCACTGGGGAATCACCGCCGAGCAGGCTTTCGCCGCGGCCTACCGCAACATGGAGGGCGCCACCGGGGCCGCCCTGGACGACCGGCCCGCGGGCACCGGCAAGCCCGAACTGCTCGATCTGTCCGGGGAGCCCGGTGATTTCGCGGCCTCCCTCCCGATGCTCGAGGGCTGGTACGAGCAGGTGTGCGACATCCTGGGCCCGGACACCCTGGTGTTCATGCCCGCCGAGGGCACGCTCGTGCTGGGTCTCGGCATGAAGGGCCGCGGGACGCTGCTGTGGGAAGAGATCGAGCGGCGGTACGAGAGCGCCGCGCGGCCGCTGTCTCCGCTGCCGTACGTCTGCGACCGCGGCAGGCTGGTGCCCTACCAGGCCGGCTTCGAAGCGCCCGAATTCGCTGCGCTGGAGCGGGCTTCGGCCCGCTTCACCGCGACCTGCTATCAGCAGCAGGCCGAGCGCCTGCGCGCCCTGCGCGCGGACGGCGACGACAACTGGCTGGTGGCCGATGTGATCGCGGGGGCGCGCACGGACGGCACCGCCCTCACCGTGGCGTCCTGGGTCGACGGCGACGCGACGCTGATGCCCATCGTGGATCAGGTGGTGGTGATCGATCCGGACGGTGACTTCTCGCGGAACATCGGCGTTCCACTGGAATTGGTCATCGGCATCGTGCAGCCGAAGCCCGTCCCGGGCCTGCACCCACCGCGCTACCTCCTGCCGGACCACCCGGACGCCGCGACCATGGAGCGGCTGCGGCGGGTCGCGACGATGCACTGAGTCCGCCGGCGCGCTCACCCGATCTCGCGGGCCCGGAGGCGATTCGCCTCCGGGCCCGAGTGCGATAAATTCCCGGCGCGCACCGGTCTTATCGGCGTGTTTGCGGCGGAACATGATTCGGGGCGTGGTCTCGGCCGTTCTATTGCCGCGCCGACTCGGCGACTGCTAACCTTGCTACAGGAACGATTGCTCCGATATAGCCATCGAAGTTGTAGCCATCAAACCCCAATACTCCCCCGTCCCTGTGACTTTCAGGGATTCTCGCTCAGCTTGCCGCGCCGTCGCATCTCCCGCGCACTGCAGTCGATGAAAAGAAACTCCTGCGGATTCATGACGAGTGCGAGCGATGCGTTTCGCGGCTCGCGCGGCGGGGATTACGCTCCGGCGCCGCCACCAATTGCCCAGCGGGGCAACGAATAATCGGTGACGCGGCCCCGTGGGTGAATTATCCGAATTCCGCCGAACGGCTCGACAATCTCGACAGCTCTTGTCCCCAAAGATCAGCGCTTCGCTTTCTTCGCCATGCCCGCGCTGAGAAGGTGCGTGAACGATGCTTACCCATGTGCAATCGGACCGCTGGAGTGAATCGGTCGAAATCAACCCCCTGTACAGCGGCCTGGTTCCGCCCGGCGGGGTACCGAAATTCACGCTTCCCGACCACCCGATGTCACCCGAAGCCGCCGCGGCGCTCATTCGCGACGAGCTCATTCTCGACGGCAACGCACGGCTCAACATGGCGACGTTCTGCACGACGTGGATGGAACCGCAGGCCCGCGAACTCATCGCGGAGACCCTGGACCGGAACATCGTCGATCACGATCAGTACCCGCAGACCGCCGACATGGAGGCGCGCTGCGTCAACATCCTCGACAACCTGTGGCGCGACCCCGACGGCATCAGCGTGGGCTGTTCGACCAGCGGTTCCAGCGAGGCCGCGATGCTGGGCGGGCTGGCCATGAAATTCACCTGGCGCGAACGCCGGCGGGCGCGGGGCCTGTCGATCGAGCGGCCGAATCTGGCGCTGTCCACGGCGGTGCACACCTGCTGGCCCAAGTTCTGCCGGTACTGGGACGTCGAACCGCGCTGGATACCGATCGAGGAGGGCACCTACACCCTGGACCCCGCGCGACTGCC
The DNA here is from genome assembly GCF_053645575.1 of Nocardia sp. NPDC055321. Lineage (NCBI taxonomy): Bacteria > Bacillati > Actinomycetota > Actinomycetes > Mycobacteriales > Nocardiaceae > Nocardia > Nocardia sp. NPDC055321. The sequence continues at coordinate 71,223 of NZ_JBSHMS010000025.1, read as the reverse complement.
GGAGTACTGCGACGAGAACACCATCGGTGTGATCGGCGTGCTCGGGTCGACGCAGGTCGGCAAGCTCGATCCGATCGCGCGGATGTCGGCGGAACTGGACGAGTTGCACCGGCGCACGGGCCTGGACATCCCCATCCACGTGGACGCCGCGATCGGCGGCTTCATCACGCCGTTCCTGGAACCGGATCTGGTGTGGGACTTCCGTTTACCGCGGGTGCAGTCGATCAACGCCTCGGGGCACAAGTTCGGCCTGGTGTTCCCCGGCGTGGGCTGGATCGTCTGGCAGGAACCGTCCGCGCTGCCGGAGGATCTCGTGCTGGACTGTGATCTGCTGGGCGGCAACGTGGAAACGTACACGCTGAGCTTCTCCCGCTCGGGCGCACCGGTCATCGCCCAGTACTACAACTTCCTGCGCCTGGGTTTCGGCGGCTATCGGGCGGTGCAGCAGACCTGCGTGGACGTCACGCGCCACCTCGCCGAGCAGGTGGCCGGCATCGAGGGTCTGCAGGTCGTCTCGGGTGGCGAGCACCTGCCCATCCTCACCGTGCGGGTGCACCCCGACCACGAGCGGACGTTCACCGTCGCCGAGCTGTCCGATCGGCTGCGGGTGCGCGGCTGGCAGGCGCCCACCTACACGTTGCCGCCCGCTCTGGAACACATCGCGGTGGCCAGGTTCGTCATCCGCAACGGTTTCAGCAGGGCCGTCGCCGACATGCTCCTGACGGACATCCGGCGCGAGGTCGAGTTCCTGATCGGCGGCGGCCGCGCGAGCCGCGCCGCCGTGATTCCGGACTCCGGCGGCGACTGTTCGGCCGCCTAGCCCGGCCCGTGCGGCCGCGTGAAACCTGTTGCCGGGCACCGTAGGTCCGGCTCCACACCCGTTACGTTTCGAGGGATGTCCCATGTGCAGTGCTATCACGTCCGGGCGTGACATGTCCCGCGACGGCCGGCCCGCGCGGCTCGCCGCGCACGTGTTGTCGCATTACGGCCCGGTCTGGAACGCGGTCAACCGCATCACCCCGGTGCAGCGTCAGTTGAACAGTCAGCTCACCCAGATCGCGATGCGGAATCTGCCGACCCGGCCCGAGCCGCTGAGCGCCCGCGATTCCTACACCAGCTGGCCGTCGCTGACCGATCGGACCTACATCGGACGGCAGTTGCCGCCGGTGGACACCGAGCGGCCGGGTCTGCCGACGGTCGCCGAGACCGTCGAGTTGTTCCGGCGCTCGGGCCCGACCATCACCGCCGAACGCTCGAGCGCCCTGCTCCCCGCGTGGTCGCAGTGGTTCACCGACGGATTCCTGCACCGCGGCAACGATCCCGATCCCCGGCGCATCGATTCGACCCACGTGGTGGACGCCCGCCCGCTCTACGGGCACACCGAGGAGATCAGCAACGCCCTGCGCGCCTTCGAGGGCGGGCGGCTGCTGAGCCGCTGGGTCGGCGACGCGGAGTTCCCGCCGCTGCTGTGCGAGGGCGGGCGGATCAAGCCGGAATTCGCGTCGGTGGAACCGGTTCGCTTCGAGCGCATTCCGTTCGAGAAGCGCGATTCGCTGTACGCCCTCGGCGGCGACGGCTCCAATTCCACCATCGGCACGCAGATGTTCGCGACCCTGTTCGTGCGCGAGCACAACCGCATCGCCGGAATCATCGCGGCGGCACACCGGGATTGGGACGACGAACGCGTCTTCCAAACCACCCGCAATGTCATCATCGTGCTGATGACCCGGGTCGCGCTGGAAGACTATGTCAACCATCTCACGCCGTTCCACTTCCGGTTCTCGCTCGATCCGAAGCGCACCTATCGGGGGCCGTGGATTCAACCGAATTGGGTCACCGTCGAATACAGCATGTCCTATCGCTGGCACAGCATGATTCCGTCCGAATACGTCATCGACGGCACGACCGTGCCCGTGTCCGACACGCTGGCGAATTCGAAACTGGTCGAGTCCCGCGGGCTCGGGCCGCTGTTCCAGGACCTCTCGACGCAACCGGCGGGCAGGCTGGGTTTGCTCAACACGCACGAGTCGCTGCTGCCGACCGAGGAATCGACCATCGCGATGGGACGAGCCCTGAAAATGGCGTCCTACAACGACTATCGTGAATTCGCCGGATTGCAGCGGGTGACGGACTGGCGGCAGATATCCAGCGACAGCGCCGTCATATCCGGTCTGCGGGAACGCTATCGCGCGATCGACGACATCGACTACTACGTCGGTCAGGCGGCCGAGGAGCCCGCGACCGGTGCGCTGTGGGGCCGCCTGATGGGGCGGATGTTCGTCGTGGCGGCCTTCTCCGAGCTCCTGAACCACCCGCTGCTCTCACCCCGGCTGTTCACGCCGGAGACGTTCTCGCCCGAGGGTATGGCCGTCATCGCCTCGACCCATTCGTTCTCCGAGATCCTCGCGCGGAACATCCCCGAGGACAGCGGCACGTACCTGGTCACGCTCGGCCGGAGCGCGCCGCGATGAGCCCGCGGTTCCGGCGCGCCCCGGCCCGGCAGGCCCGCCCGGCAGACACCGTGCCGATCGACGCGGGCCACCGGATCCTGGCCCTGATCACCCTGGTGATCGCGCCGCCGCTGGTGCTGCTCGCCGCGGTTCCGGTGGCCCTGCGCTACGGGTGGGGCCCGTCGTGGCTGGATCTCGCGCTCGGCGGAATCCTGTATGCCGTGGCCATTTTCGGTATCACCGCCGGCTATCACCGGTGCTTCACCCATCGGTCGTTCACCGCGCGCGGGCCGCTGAAGGTGGCGCTCGCGCTGGCGGGCGGCATCGCCCTCGAGGGACCCGTAACGCTGTGGGCGGCCGAGCATCGCCGCCACCATCGCTACTCCGACGCGCCCGGCGATCCGCACTCGCCCTGGCGGTTCGGTACGAGCCGGAAGGCGTTGCTGCGCGGGCTGTTCCACGCCCAGGTCGGCTGGTTCGCGACCGCGCCGAGCCGGGCCGACCGCGAACGCTACGTCCCCGATCTGCTGGCCGACCCGATCCTGCGCCGGATCGACCGCTGCTACCCGCTGATCGCCGCGGCCTCGCTGCTGCTGCCCGCGGCGCTGGGCGCCCTGGCGACCGCGAGCTGGCACGGCGCGATCACCGCGTTCCTGTGGGCCGGGCTCGTGCGCTACGCCCTGGTGCATCACATCACCTGGTCCGTCAATTCGATCTGCCACGCGTTCGGCGACCGGCACTACCCGACCCGCGGCGCGGACCAGTCCAGGGATGTGCGCTGGATAGCGTTCCTCACCTTCGGCGAAGGCTGGCACAACCTGCACCACGCCAATCCCACCAGCGCCCGCCACGGCGGCCTGCCCGGCCAGCACGATCCGACGGCGGCCCTGATCCGGGTGTTCGAACGCCTGGGCTGGGCCTACGACGTGCATTGGCCGGCCGCCGCGCACCACGACGACCCCCGGCCCGCCTAGCCCGCCCCCGGAACCACGAGCGACCCGGGTCGACCTCCGAGACCTCACGGGAGGAGCTTCTCCGGTCGTGAGCGGCGCCTCCGGAACCGCGGTGCGGCAACGCATACGGTGTCATCGGGCTGGATCCCGCGCAGTGCGTTCCGGCGGGCCGCCGGCAGCCGCGGACAGCGCTGCACGCTCAGCCGCATCGCCGGGACGTCCTCCACGACGCGCAGCTGTGACGAGCGACGGAGGGCCCGCTGTCACCTGTGGTTCCACCGAGCGCCCTCGCCGTCGGCGTCACCGCCGCACCGGGCTCCCGGCACGGGAGCCGGCGTCCCGACACGGCGGGCGGCACGAACCGGGGCCCGGGTCGCGACCGACCCGGGCCCGCCGTCCTACAGCGTTGTCCCTCAGGAGATCCCGAACTCCGCGCGCACCCGGTCCTCGGTCAGCCCGTAGTCGGCGAGCGAGTAGCGATGCGCGGGTTTGCGGTCGCCGCTCTTGCTCTCCTCGTCGAGGGCGGTCATGGCCGCCCGGGCGGGCTCGTCGAACTCCAGGCCGAACGCGGTGTAGATCCGGTCCACCGTCCCCATCGGGTCGGCGCGCAGGTCGTCGAACTCGATGTCGAGGAACTGGTCCGGGTTGTATCGCGCTCGGGCGGTGGTGAACTCGCGCAGGCCGCGGGACCACAGCTCGAGCTGGGTCTCGCCGATCGTGTCACCGACGAAGGTGTCGGACCAGCCGCGGGCGGCGTGATCGGCCAGGCTGCACGCGGACCCGACGATGGTGACCGGGTCGCGGTGGGTCTGGATGATCAGCGCGTCGGGGTACGCCGCCATCAGCGCGTCCAGGGCGAACAGGTGGCTGGGGTTCTTGAGCACCCAGCGGCGGTTGTCGCCGAGTCCGATGAGCTGCAGGTTCTTCCGGTGCCGGGCGTAGGCGTCGGTCCAGTCCTGCTTGCGCAGCCACTGCGAGTAGGTCGGCAGGTAGGCCAGCGTCTCGTACGAGATCGACTTCACCGTCTGGCGCAGCAGCTGCCAGCATTCCTCCACGTCGGAGGCGCTCATGTAGTGCAGCCCCATGAAGTCCGGGTTCTCCACCCGGTGCTGGGCGAACCCGGCGTCGATGCGCTGGTAGATCGGGTTGTCGGACCACGTCTCGCGCGGCGGTCGCGGCTGCGGCAGTTCGGCGAGCCACATCTCCAGCGCCTGATGGTGCGGGTCGGCCGCGAGCAGCCGGTGCAGGGCGGTGGTGCCGGTGCGCGGCAGGCCGGTCACGAAAATCGGCCGCTGGACCGGGGTGTCGGCGTAGGCCGGGTTGGCTTTCCAGGACGCCTCGCTCAGCGCGCGGGCGACCAGGGCCCCGCGCAGGAAGTACCGGCTCATCTTGGAGCCGAGTTCGGTGAGCCCGGCGTCGCGCTGGTAGGACTCCAGCAGGACGCCCAGACCCTCGAGGTGGTCGTCGCCGCCGAAATCCTCGAGGCCGCAGACCCGGGTGGCCGAGGCGTGCAGATCCTCGACGGTGCCGACGGTGGTGCGTGCGCTCATTCAGGTAACTCCTTTTCGGGCCGGGGGCCGCGACAGGCTCGAGCACCTGCCGTGACCCCCGGAAAAGCTTGGTCAGACGTGGTATTCGCCGCAGTTCACGTCGATGGTCTGGCCGGTGATGGCGTTGGCCCAGGGCGAGGCCAGGAACACGACGGTCTGCGCGATCTCGTCCGGCAGCGGCAGCCGCTTGAGATCGGATTTGGACGCGGTCTGCTGGTACACCTGTTCCTCGGTGATCCCGTACTTCTTGGCGATCTCCCCGAAGTACCACTTGAGCTGATCGGTCCAAATGTAGCCCGGGGCAACGCTGTTGACCCGGATTCCCTTCTCACCGAGCTCGGTGGCCAGGGTCTGCGAGAGCGCCAGCAGCGCCGACTTGGAGACCTTGTAGCTGCCGTAGCGCGGCTCGGAGTGCCGCAGCACCGCCGAGTTGATCATGACCACGTTGCCCTGGGTCTCGGTCAGCGCCTCGGTGAAAGCCTGTGTCATGCGCAGGTTTCCGAGCACGGTGAGGTCGAGACTGGTGGTGATCTGCGCGTAGTCGGTGCGCGCGAGCGGCTTCATGGACGGTACCGAGAACGCGTTGTTCACCAGCACGTCCACCCGCCCGAACGCCTCGAGCGTGCGCGCCACCAGGTTCGCGACGGCGTCGGCGTCGGTGATATCGGTGACCACGCTGAGGGTTTCGCCGCCGGCGGCCTCGACCTCGGCCGCGACCTCCTTCAACCGCGACTCGGTCCGCGCGGCGAGCACGACCTTGGCCCCGGCCGCAGCGGCCTTGAGGCAGATGGACCGCCCGAGCCCCGGGCCCACGCCGCTGACCACGACGACCTTGCCCGCGAGCAGTCCTGTTTCGAGCCGGCTCATCCCAGCATCCTTTCCGCGAAACCACGCTGACGGGCGGCGATTCGGTCGCGCCAGCCCGCGTCGTCGATCCGATTGTGTGCGAAGTGCGGCAGCCGTTCGGCCACCTTGTCGAAGGGCACCAGTTCGAAGGTGGGGCCCTGGTCCGGGGTGACCGGGGAATCGACGCGCTGCCAGCGGAACTGGAGGATCCCGCGGCGGCGTCCGGTGGTCTCGACCCAGTTGGCGATGCCGGGGTTGCGCGCCGACACCACCAGTCGGACGAGCCCGTCCGGATCCACCTGCGCCTGTGCGTGATTGAGGCTGGTCTGGTGGTTCACGTAGTCCAGCGAGATGTACCAGCGGCTGCCGAGCTGGAAACCCAGGTACGGCGCCTGCGATGCCGGCACCGTGATGATCAGCGCCTGGTCGTCGGCGAGGTCGTAGTGCCCGACCGAGGAGTACTGGGTGCTCAGTCCGCCCGGGGTGAGCCGGGGTTCGGTCAGGGTGTTGACCGGCAGATCCAGGTAGAACCACTTGGGGAAGTTGAACCAGGTGTGCACGCGGGTCAGCAGCATGCGCCCGGCGGCCCGGTAGCGCTTGCGCAGCTGGGTCACGTCGGGTTCGGCCGGCGCGGTGCCGACGGTGTCGACCCGTTCGATGCGAATGGTGCCCTTGCGCTCGGACAGCCAGTCCCCGTACACCTCGCGCACCGCGAGCATGGACGCGCCCTCGCCGAGCACGAAGTAGTTCGGCTCCGGATTCTCCTTGGGCGGCCCGAACCGCAACTGGTAGCTGCCGTCCGCGGCGATGTCGAGGCGGCGATCGTCGAACGCGTCCTGCCCGCCCGGCACGTCGGTGGCGGTGTAATCGCCCTTGAGCACCTGGAAACTCAGGTCGACGGTGCTGCCGCGCACGCCGGTGAGCAGGTACTCCGCGCCGGGTTCCACGTTGGCGTGGTAGTACAGCGTGTCCGGGTTGTCCAGGCCCATCTTGGCGTAGGGCCCGGTGGAGGACACGAAGTACGGGTGCGAGGTGCCGTGCGCGCGCGAGAGCTGCAGCACCGCGGCGATACTGCCCTGCAGGTAGTCGTAGCCCTCGGCGAGGTCGTGCTCGTCGCGGATGAATTCCGCTGCCGCGATGAGCTTCTCGGCTTCCGCGACCGCGGCCAGGAAGGGCTCGGTCAGCGGCAGTTCGGCCTGTTCGATATCGGGTTGTGGCATCTGGCCTCAGCCATTCCTCTCGGAGAGTCCGCCTAGTTCGCGGCGGATCAATTGGGCGATGTCGACGGGGGTCCCGGCCTGCGGGGTGATGGTGAGTTCGGCGTATTCGGGCCGCTCGTACGGTGAGTCGATCCCGGTGAACTCACGCAGTTCGCCCGCGCGGGCGCGCTTGTACAGCCCCTTGGGATCGCGCAGCTCGCACTCGCTCAGCGGGGTGTCCACGAACACCTCGAAGAACGGCAATCGCTTGTCGTCGTGCAGCTTTCGCGCGTCGCGCCGCTGTTCCCGGAAGGGGCTGATGAGCGAGACGATGGCGACGGTGCCCGCGTCGGCGAACAGCGCCGCGACCTCGGCCACCCGCCGGATGTTCTCGCGCCGGTCCTCGTCGGTGAAGCCGAGGTTGCTGGTCAGCCCGTGCCGCAGGTTGTCGCCGTCGAGCAGGTACGCGGGCCGCCCGGACGCGATGAGCTGGCGCTCGAGTTCCACGGCGATGGTGGACTTGCCTGAGCCCGAGAGCCCGGTGAGCCAGATGGTCGCGCCCGCGCTCAGGCGCTGCCCGCGATCGACCTTGGAGTTGTGCCACACCAGGTTCGGGCGCGGGCGCCGTCCGCTGGTGCGATGCCCGCGATCGCTGCTGGTCTCGATCTTGCCCGGGGTGCGCCCGGTGATCATGCCCGCCGCCACCGTCTGGTTGGTGGCGTCGTCGACCAGGATGAAGCTGCCGGTGGCGCGGTTGTCGCGGTAGGCGTCGAACATGACCGGCTGGCGGCTGTGCAACGTCAGGCGCCCGATGTCGTTGAGCCCCAGCTGTTCCGCCTCGGTCTGCCGGTGCAGGGTGTTCACGTCCAGGCGGTAGTCGAGGTCGGTGACCCGCACCTTGGTCGACTGGGTGGCGGTGCGCAGGCTGTAGTCGTTCCCGGCGCGCAGCTGCGTGGTGTCGGAGAACCAGCACACCATGGCGTCGAGTTCGCGGTCCTGGTGCGGCTGGTTGCCGGGCCGGGCGAGCATGTCGCCGCGTCCGACGTCGATGTCGTCCTCGAGGGTGAGCGAGACCGCCATGCCGGCGTACGCCTCCTCGACCTTGCCGCCGCCCGGCGCCCAGATCTGCGCGACGTGGCTGCTGCGCCCCGAGGGCAGCACCACGACCTCGTCACCGGGCTTGAAGATCCCGCCGGCGATGGTGCCGGCGTAGGAGCGTTCGCTCTCCCCGTGCGGGCGGATGACGTACTGCACGGGCAACCGCGCGTCGATGAGATTGCGGTCGGAGGCGATGTGCACCTCCTCCAGGTGCCGCAGCAGCGGCGGCCCGGCGTACCACGGTGTGTGCGTGGAGGATTCGACCACGTTGTCCCCGGTGAGCGCGGACACCGGCAGGAAGCTCAGGTCGCCGACGTCGAGTTTGGTGGCGAAATCGGCGAACTCGGAACGGATTTCCTCGAATCGTTCCTCGGACCAGTCGACCAGGTCCATCTTGTTCACGCACAGCACCAGGTGCCCCACCCCCAGCAGCGAGGACAGGAAGGCGTGCCGCCGCGTCTGCTCGGAGACGCCCTTGCGCGCGTCGACCAGGATGAGCGCCAGATCCGCGGTGGACGCGCCGGTCACCATGTTGCGGGTGTACTGCACGTGCCCGGGGGTGTCCGCGATGACGAATTTCCTGCGCGGAGTGGTGAAGTAGCGGTAGGCGACATCGATGGTGATGCCCTGCTCGCGTTCGGCGCGCAGCCCGTCGGTGACCAGCGCCAGGTCCGGCTGCCCGCTGCCGCGGCCCAGGCTGACCCGCTCGATGGCGTCGAGCTGATCGGTGAACAGCGCCTTGGAGTCGTACAGCAGGCGTCCGATGAGGGTGGACTTGCCGTCGTCGACGCTGCCCGCGGTGGCCAGGCGCAAAAGGTTGCGGCGCATCAGAAGTAGCCCTCTCGCTTGCGATCCTCCATGCCGGAGTCCGAGATGCGGTCGTCGGCGCGGGTGGCGCCGCGTTCGGTGAGCCGGGTGACGGCGGTTTCGGCGATCACCTCGGCGGGGGTGGCGGCGGTGGATTCCACGCAGCCGGTGCAGTCGGCGTCGCCGAGGGTGCGGAAGCGCACGGTGTTCTCGAACAGTGGTTCGCCGGCGGCGGGGGTGATGAATCTGTTGTCCGCCAACAGCATTCCGTCGCGTTCGAGCACGAGCCGCCGGTGCGCGTAGTACAGCGACGGCAGCGCCACCTCGGCGCGGTCGATGTACTCCCAGATGTCGAGTTCGGTCCAGTTCGAGAGCGGGAACACACGAATGTGCTCGCCCCGGTTGTGCCTGCCGTTGTAGAGGTTCCACACCTCCGGGCGCTGCGCCCGCGGATCCCACGCGCCGTATTCGTCGCGGAAGCTGAAGACCCGTTCCTTGGCGCGGGCCTTCTCCTCGTCCCGGCGCGCGCCGCCGAAGACCGCGTCGAAGCGGTTCTCCCGGATGGCGCGCAGCAGCGTGGCGGTCTGCAGCCGATTGCGGGTCTCCCCCGCCTTCTCGGTGACCCGGCCGGCGTCGATGTCGTCCTGCACGCTGCCGACCAGCAGCTGCGCCCCGAGCCGGGCGACGGTGCGATCGCGGAAGTCGATCACCTCGTCGAAGTTGCGGCCGGTGTCGATGTGCATGAGCGGGAACGGCAGCGGCGCGGGCCAGAAGGCCCGCCGCGCCAGTTCCAGCATGACCGCCGAGTCCTTACCGCCCGAGAACAGCAGTACCGGCCGTTCGAAGGTGGCGGCCACCTCCCGGATGATGTGCACCGATTCCGCCTCCAGGGCGTCCAGGTGCGTCAGCTCGTATCCCGCGCGCATTCGCTTCACTCACTCGCCGCGCCGATCCGTCCCCGCCGTGTCCGAGAGCCGTTGCGCTCGGGACTTGCGGTGTCGAATATTCGACGCTATCGTTCGATAATGTGACACCGACGATAGGTCGGTTGACCGGTACCGGTCAATACCCCGCGCCGATTTACCCGGCGCGGGTGTCTCGCCGCCCGCCCGCAGCGCACCGAAGAGGACGCCGTGACCGACAGCCCCGCCACCGCCACGCTCGGCGATCCCGCGCTCGCCGCGCCCGGTGAACAGAGCGCCGCCTCCCCGCCCACCCGCCGGGTCGTGCAGACCGTGGAACTGCTGTCCCGCCATGCGGCCGAACAGCTTTCGCTCGCCCGCATCGTCCGGGCCACCGGCATGTCCCGGGCCACCGCGCACGCGGTGCTGACCCAGCTGACCGCCGAGGGCTGGACGGTCCGCGACGCGGACGGCAACTACGCCCTCGGCCTGGGCCTGATGACGGTCGCCCGGCGCGCCGAGGCGGCGTTCCCGCTGCGCCGCACGGCCGCCGACGCCCTGCGCGCACTGGCCGCCGACCGCGGCGTCCCGGTCTTCCTCGCCGAACGCGAACGCGACACCATCGCCGTCACCGAGATCATCGGCACCCCGTCCGTGCCCTGGATCCGGCACGCCAGGCGCATTCCCTTCGCCCCGCCCGTGTGCCGCGAATTCATCGCCTGGGCACCGGAATCCGAACGCCGCGCCTGGCTCGCCACCGCCGACCCGGCCCATCGCGAACGGCTGGCCGCGGTCCTGGACGCCATCGCCTCGCGCGGCTATTCGGTCGAGCGCCTGGCCGACGATTCCGCGCCGATGCTCGAGGCGCTGTCCGCGCTGCGGCACTCCCCCGTCACCGATCCGCTGCGACACCGGCTCAGCGCCATGATCACCGAACTCATCACCATCGACTACCTGCCCGACGAACTGGGCGAGAACAACGCCGTGGTGTCGGTGGCCGCCCCGATCTTCGGCCCGGACGGCACGGTCATCGCCTCGGTCGTGAGCTGCCCCGACACCCACCTGCCCGCCGCGGCGCTGCGCGAACTGGCCGCGGCCACCGTCACCGCCGCGGAGTCGATCACCGCGAGCCTGCGGCCCTGACCTGCCGCGCCCCGGCGTGCGCGCCCGGTGCGGCAGGATGGCGCGATGGAACCCATCTCATCGCGGGAGATCTACTCCAATCCCTGGATCACGCTGCACGAGGACATCATTCGCCGCCCGGACGGCGACGGCCTGTACGCCTACATCGACAAAGCGCACTTCGCCATCGTCATCCCGCGCGACGGCGACCGATTCCACCTGGTGGAACAGTTCCGATACCCCCTGCGCCGGCGCGGCTGGGAGTTCCCCGGCGGCACGGTGCCCGGCACGCCCTTCGATCCCATCGCCGCCGCCCGGCAGGAGCTGCGCGAGGAAACCGGTTTGCGCGCAGCGCATCTCACCCTGCTGGGCAAGATCGCCCCCGCACCCGGCACCAGCAATCACTACGGCCACGTGGTGCTCGCCGGCGGACTGACCGCGGGCGAGCCCGAACGCGAGCCCTCCGAACAGGACATGCGGGCCGCGTGGTTCTCCCGGGCGGACGTGGAAGCGATGATCGCGAATGGCGTCATCGTCGATTCCCAGACCATCGCGGCGTATCTGCTGCTGCTTTTACACGAGCGCGACAACCCCGCGTATTGAGTTCCGATCACGGTTCGGCATAGTCACCGACCGCCCGGTCAGGGGCTGTATCCGGGCCGATCATCCAGGATGTCGATTCCGCCCGAATGTTCGCAATTCCCGTTTAAGATGCGGTGATAGTTCCTTTGCATTGACCACCAGGTGACCCGATCACCAGGTCACCGCCGCGCACACGTGCGCCCGGGATGAGCGAGGTTCACACACTATGAGCGGCAATCCTTTTCATAGACCCATCGCCCGCACGGCGATCCTCGCCGGGATCGCCTCGGCCGCCGTCCTGATGGCGGCCCCGGCGCAGGCCGAACCGCTGTGGCCCGGCGGGCCGGATATTCCCGGCGTCCCCGCGATCATTCCGCCGCCGCCCCCGGCTCCGGTCTTCGCGCCGTGCACCACGGCCGGCGCCCGGGTCTGCATGAGCCTGTCGCAGAACCAGGCCTGGCTCATGGAGGACGGCAAGGTCACCTACGGCCCGACCCCGATCTCACACGGGCGGCCCGGCTACGAGACCCCGCCCGGCGTCTTCAGGGTGGCCTTCAAGAAGGAGTACCACTGGAGCACCATGCATCACGCCGACATGCTCTGGGCGGTCTTCTTCAACGGCGACATCGCCACCCACATCGGCCCGATCGAGGAGCAGTCGCACGGCTGTATCCGCATGGTGCCCGAGGGCGCCGAAAGGCTGTACCACCACGTGAATCCGGGCGACATCATCGAAGTGGTCAACTGACGCCGCGCCCCGGACAATGCACCCCCGGCGGAATCCGTTCCGCCAGGGTTGCATTCGTGGTTTCCGAGCCGTTCGCGATCGATCGGCCCGCCCCGCGCGAGTGATCACAGCGCCAGGATCTCCCGAGCCGCACGCTCGCCGCTGCGGATCGCCCCGTCCATGTACCCCTGCCAGTAATCCGCGGTTTCGGTACCCGCCCAGTGGATGTCGCCGACCGGTTCGCGCAGCGCCGGGCCGACGCGGGTGAGGATGCCCGGTCGCGTGGTGGCCGTGGGGCCGCCCCAGGAGTAGGGATCGTTGTCCCACTTCTTGAATCCGTAGTCCACGACCTCGGTCCGGGCCTTGGGCCCGAAGTACCGCACGAAGCTGTCCAGACCGGTTTCGACCAGGTCGCGATCGGGCCGGGCGTCCAGGTCCGCCATGGCGTCCGCGGAGATGAAGCCCATGAGTACGTGGTGCCCACCGCCGTAGCTCTCGTAGGTCACGTCGATGGGCGTACCGTCGCCGACGACCTGGCCGGTGAGCCCGTCCTCGCGCCAGAAGGGCCGCTCGTACACCGCGAGGAACTTGGCGATCCGGCCCATCGTGTAGCCCCCGATGAGCTCGATCCGCTCGGTCGGCAGTCCCGGGCGGTAGTCGATCCGCCCGCTGATGGCCGGCGACATGGCGACCACCACCTTGGCGGCGCGGAAGACGCCGCGATCGGTGAACACCGCGGCGCCGCCCGCGCCCTGCTCGATGGCCCGTACCGGCGCACCGTAAACGATGGCGTCCGAGAAGGATTCGGCCATGCGCAAGGGCACCAGTGCCGCGCCGCCGTCGAAGAACCGCTCCTGCGCGCCGCCTTCCACGCTGAGCAGCCGGGCGAAAGTGCCCGGGTTGCTTTCGTTTCCGGAGGCGGCGAAGTAGTTCATCATGAACAGGGCCGACAACTCGTGCGGCCGCACCGACAGCGGCGCGGTCTGCGCCAGCGCCAGAAACAGTCTGCCCTCGTAGGTTCGGGCGTTGGCGTCGATCCAGTCCTGCCAGGTGATCGAGTCCAGGTACGCGGCGTCGGGATGCCGCCACGGCTCCCCGACCGGGAATCCGACAGCGGTGGCGTCGATGCGGGCCATGGCCAGCGCGGTCTCGACGGTGCCGGGCAGGGCGGGCACCGGTATCGCGGCCGGAACCCGGTGCAGCGCACCGTTGATCGCGAACAGCGATTCGCCCTGGTTGTAGGTGGGCAGCGTGGCCACCCCGTATTCCGCGGCGAGGGCGGCGATGCGGTCCTGGGTGGGACCGAGGAACTCCGCACCGCCGTCGACGGGGATGCCGCCGCGCGTGGTGGCGTTGAAGACGCGCCCGCCCGCCCGATCGCGGGCCTCGAGGACCAGGACCCGCTGACCGGCCGCGCGCAGCGCCTTGGCCGCCGCCAACCCGGACAGTCCGGCCCCGACCACGATCACCTCGGCGTCCCGGTTCGCCCCGGGGGCGCCGGGTGTCGCGCGTGCCGCCGCCGGCCCCGCCATCGCGGCCGCGGCGGCCATCGCCGGACCTCTGAGCACTGTTCTGCGGCCAATATTCACGGGCATCCTTCCGCCGATCCGAGCCGGGTCGCAAGGGTATGCCCGACCAGTACTTAATACTGGTCAATTGACCAACTATGTCCGTTTCCCGCCGATCACATTCTCGTTAACCGTCACCAGGGCAGCCGCCCGTACTCGGTGTCGCCACCCCACAGGTAGCCCCACAGCTCACCGGACGGCCCGTCGGCGGGCAGGGTCGCCAGATACACCGACGGTTCGGCGCCCTGGGCCGCGGACCGGAAACCGGTGTTGCCGTTGAACTCCGTGGCGCAGTAGCCCGGATTGGCCGCGTTCACCTTGATCGGGGTGTCCCAGAGTTCCTTGGCGTACTGCGCGGTCACCATGTTGAGCGCGGCCTTGGACATCGGGTAGTTGATGCCCACCATGGGCCACATCGGCCCGTTCGTATCGAGCGCGCCGGTGATGGACCCGACCTCGCTGGAGACGTTCACGATGCGCGCGGCCGGCGCCCGGCGCAGCAGCGGCAGCAGCGCGTTGGTCACCCGGACCACGCCGAACACGTTCGTCTCCAGCGTCCGCACCAGTGTGGCCACCTGCGTGTTGGAGGGTTTGCCGTCCACGTCGAAGCCGCCCAGGATTCCGGCGTTGTTGATCAGTACGTCGAGCGAGCCGAACTCGGCGTCGATCCGGGCCGCGGCCCGCTCGACGGATTCGGCGTCGGTCACGTCGAGCTGCACCGAATGTGCTTGCGCGCCCTCGGCTTTCAGTTTCTCGGTGGCGGTCCGGCCGCGTTCTTCGTCGCGGGCCCCCACCAGGACGGTCATGCCCCGCTCGGCGAGCAGGCGGGCGGTTTCGAAACCGATGCCGCGGTTGGCCCCGGTGATGAGTGCTGTCGTCATGCGATTCACCGTGGCACCGCCCGCGCGCGCCGGGGAGGACCAGTCAGTACCACCCACCGCGTCCGCCGATGCCGGAGACTGGAACCATGGCCGACCGCACCGAACTCGCGTCCTTCCTGCGCTCCCGGCGGAACCGGCTGACCCCGGCCGATGTCGGACTGCCCGCCGGAATCAACCGGCGCGCACCGGGATTGCGCCGCCAGGAGGTCGCCCAGCTGGCCGGCATCTCGGTGGACTACTACATCCGCATGGAGCAGGCCCGCGGCGCGAAACCCTCGCGCCAGGTGCTGTCCGCGCTGGGCCGGGCCCTGCTGCTCACCGCCGACGAGCGCGAGTACCTGTTCCGACTGGGCGGGGAGAACCCACCGGCGATCGCCGGACCGAATCGCACCGTCCCGCAATCGGTCCGGGTGATCCTCGACTCCCTGGCGACGCCCGCCTACGTGGTGGACGCCACCTACGAGATCCTGGCCTGGAACGCACGGGCCGTTCCGTTCATCGGCGATCTCGGCTCGGTCCCGGACCACGAACGCAACATGGTGCGCTGGATGTTCGCCGTCCAAGCCGATCACCCGCTGTGGGCGAACGACGCCATCGTCCGCTTCGCGCACTCCACGGTCGCCGATCTGCGCGCGGCCTGCGCCCGCTATCCGGGCAATCCGGCCCTGACCGCCCTGGTCACCGAATTACTGGGCACCGCACCCCGTTTCGCGCGGATGTGGGACGCCCACGACGTCGAGGTCCGGCGCGGTCACGCCAAGCACATCGACCATCCGGCCCTGGGCCCCCTCGACTTCGACTGCCAGGTCCTGCACGTCGCCGACACCGACCAGCGCATCATCGTCTACTGCCCGGCCCCCGGCTCCCCCACGGCCGCGGTCTTCGCCACCCTCACCGCGGACCTGGACACGCCCCGCCGCTGACCCGCGCCCGGACTAGGCCGCGGAGACCAGCGTCTCCCGCGCGTCCATCAGCGCGAACCCCAGCAGGTTCTCCCCGCGCCACCGCTCGGGACGGGCCGCGTCCGGGTTCTCCGCCCCCAGCCCGATCCCCCAGATGGTGTCGCGCGGAGCCGCTTCCACCAGCACCTTGTCACCGGTCGCCAGCAGGAAGTCCCGCAGTTCCGGGTGCTGGCCGAACTTGGCGATACTGCCCCGCAGCACGATGTCGTACCGGTGCGCCACCCAGGCGTCCTGATCGAATCCGCGTACCGCGCGCCCGATCCGCTTGGCATCGGCGGGCGTCTCGCTCGCGAGCACCCTGGCGCGCATCTCCTCGTCGCCGAACAGCCGGGCCTTCTCCCCCATCATGAAATGCTCGGCGCTGCCGTAGCGCTGCCCGTCCACGGTGAACTCCACCGGCCACCACTGGCTCAGCACCCACTTGCCCACCGAGTGCCCGGGAGTGCGCGTGTGCCCCCAGAAGAAAAGGAACTCCGGGGATTCTCCGGCCGCGATATCCGCCGTCAGCTGCGCTCTGTCCACGCCGCCGAGACTAGCCGACCCGAACCGCCGCGCGCCGCATGATATTCGGCCGCCCCGCGGGCACGCCGCGCCGTTGCCGAGCATTCGCCGGCCCGCACGGCAGAGTTCAACCGGTGTTGAGTTCACTGCGTAATGGTCGGCGCATGGCCTCGCTTCCCCCCGCACGCGAATTCGGTCTCTCCCGCCGCACCCTGTTGCGCGCCTCCGCCGCCGGCCTGCTGGTCGCGCCCGCCCTGGCAGCCTGTTCCTCGAACAGCGGCCCGGCCCTGGTGCGCGAGCGCCCGCGCCTGACGCACGGCGTCGCGGTCGGCGACCCGCGCAGCGACGGCGCGCTGATCTGGGCCCGCGCGGACCGCCCCGCCACCCTGATCGTCGAAACCGCCGCCACCGAATCCTTCAGGGACGCCGCGCGTTTCGAGGGCGGACTGCTGACCCCCGACACCGACGGCACCGGCCGGGTCCGGGTGAACGGCCTGCCCGCCGGACAGCAGGTGCACTACCGCGTCACCCTCGAAGCCGAGGACGGCGCGGTGTCCGAACCGGTCACCGGCGTCTTCCGTACCGCGCCCGCGGCGCCCGCCGACATCAGGCTGCTGTGGTCCGGCGATGTCGCGGGCCAGGGCTACGGCATCAATCCGGATCTGGGCGGCATGAAGATCTTCGCCGCCATGGCCGCCCGCGACCCGCACCTGTTCCTGCACTCCGGCGACTCCATCTACGCCGACGGCCCGCTCGCGGAATCGGTGACCCTGCCCGACGGCCGGATCTGGCGCAACACCGTCTCCGAGGCCAAGAGCGCGGTCGCCCAGACCCTGGACCAGTTCCGCGGCAACTACGCCTACAACCTCACCGACGCCAACTACCTCCGCTTCAACGCCGCCGTCGCCCAGCTCGTGCAGTGGGACGACCACGAGACCGTCAACAACTGGTCGCCCGGCGGGCAGATCGCCGAGGGCAAGGGATACACCGAGCGGAGCATGGACACCCTGGCCGCCCGGTCCTGGCGGGCGTTCCACGAATGGATGCCGGTGGAGCCGAAGGAGGCCGCCGACGGCCGCCTCTACCGCAAGATCTCCTACGGCCCGCTGCTGGACGTCTTCGTGCTCGACATGCGCACCTACAAGGACCTCAACGGCGCGAACCGCGGCCCCGCGGGCACGATCCTCGGGGCGGCCCAGACCCGCTGGCTCACCGAGGGACTGCGGGACTCCCGGGCCACCTGGAAGATCATCGCCAACGACCTGCCCCTCGGCCTGGCCGTCAAGGACGGGAACACCGCGTTCGAAGGTCCGGCCAACGGCGATCCGGGCGCACCCGCGGGCCGCGAGACCGAGATCGCCACGGTGCTGCGCGCCATCAAGTCCGACAAGGTGCGCAACGTCGTCTGGCTCACCGCGGACGTGCACTACACCGCCGCGCACCACTACTCGCCCGCCCGCGCCGCGTTCGGTGATTTCGACGAGTTCTGGGAGTTCGTCTCGGGCCCGCTCAACGCCGGCGCGTTCGGCCCCAACGATCTGGACGGGACCTTCGGCCCCGAGGCCGTTTTCGTGCACGCGCCGCCGGTCCAGAACACCTCCCCGCTCGACGGCGCCTATCAGCATTTCGGCGAAGTCACCATCGACGGCAAGTCCAGCGAACTCACAGTAAACCTGTGCGACGCAACCGGAAACGTGCTGTTCACACAGCGTCTGGCCCCCGCTCACTGAGACGCCGCGCCAACCGCGAGCACAATGCGCGTGACTATGGTTAGCTGTAGCGCCATGAGCACGCCCGTCTCCACCCTTCCGGAAGAATTCCTCCCCCGCGACACCGCGGATGTGGTTCGTACCGTTCGGGATTCGCGCAAGTCGACGAAACCGCTGATCATCCGCGGTGGCGAGCGCCCGGACGAGGAGCTCTCGCCACCGGATCAAGGCTCGGTGCTGTCCATGCGCAAGATGAATCGCGTCCAGGTCGTGGACGCGGACGCGCGCACGGTGCGGGTGCAGGCCGGGGCCCGCCTGTCCGATATCGACCGCACCCTGGGCGCGCACGGGCTCGGCCTGCCCATCGTGGGCGACCATCGGGACATCACCGCGGGCGGCTTCGCGGCGGTCGGCGGGCTCAGTGCCGCCTCGCACCGCTTCGGCATGTTCAGCGACAACGTGGTGGAGCTCGAATACGTCGATCAGGACGGGCGTTTCGGCACCTGTGGGCGCAATCACCACACCGAGCGCTTCCGGCGGATCCTGGGCGGCGGCGGGCGCACGGGCATCATCACCGCGCTGACCCTGGAGGTGACCGATGTGGACAAGGACCGCACCTGGCTCACCACCGACGCGCATCGCTTCCTGGATTTCGACACCTTCGTCGAGCAGGCGTTCAAGGAGATCCAGTCGCCCGGCGAATCCCTGCTGCAGGTGGGCCGCTGGGTCGACACCGCGCCGCTGAAGGTCTCCCGCCCGGTCGGCACCGGCAAGGTGCAGCTGGGCACGGTGCGCTTCGGCCAGTGGTCGAGCCTGCACCCCACCGCCCCCAATCTCTCGCTGCGCGCCAGACGCGAGGTCGGCTCGCGCGCGCGTAAGTCGCTGGGCGCCATCGCCGCGTCCGCCGGCGGCCGGGCGGGCATGCCGGTCCGCAACGCCGCCGCGGGCGCCCTCATGTTCGCTCCGAAGGTGCTGACCCTGCGGGACGCGGAGTATCTGGCCGACACCGTCATCAGCTCCTCCGAACGCGGTGCGGCCTACCGCATCTCGGTCTTCGCGCCGCTGTCGACCTATCCCCGGGTCTTCCACCGGCTGCACGACCTGTTCTCCGGGCACCGCGAGGCCACCGGCTGCTTCACCGTCATCTCCGCGCTCACCTACGGCGTACGCTCGCGCTACCTGCAGGAACTCGACGGCGAGGAGCACGGCTTCATCACCTTCACCTGCCGCCTGCGCCCGGCCGCGCTGCCCTCGGAACTGTTGCGCGACATCGTTTCCTCGATCGACGAGATCTGCGTCGCCGAACGCGCCCGGCGGTACGACCCCACCGATTAGGATGTGTGCTGCCGCACCGCTGGCAACGCTCCAGCAGCCCGCGGGCGCGGTCCGCATCGGTAACGTCGGCGGGATGCCGGTGCACCATTCAGCTCTCGTATCGTGAGTGAAGGTTGCATCCCATGATCGAATTTCGCGCTGCCCGCCGCACGCACCCCGCCGGTTCCGTTGCGGGCAAACGCATCGTCATCACCGACGCGAGTTCCGACCTCGCCCGCGCGACCGCGCGATTACTGGCCTCCCGTGGCGCAGAGGTGCTCCTCGTCGCGCGCCGCGGGAGTCTGCTCATCGAAGACTGCGCCGCCATCATCGAATCCGGCGGGCAGGCGCACTGGCACCGCTGCGACATCTCCGCCCTGGGCGACGTCGACGAACTGGTGCGCTGGCTGCGCACCGAGTTCGACAGCATCGACGTACTGATCAACAACGCGGGCCGGCCCGCGCGGCGCCCGGTGCTGCAGTCGCTGGACCGCTTCGCCGACTATCAGCGCATGATGGCCACGAACTACTTCGGCCCGCTGCGCCTGACCCTGGGCCTGCTGCCCGCGATGCTCGCCGGCGGCTCGGGCCACGTGATCAACGTGGGGCCCTGGAGCCCGGTCACCGGCGCGGCCCCCAATTTCGCCTCCTACGCCAGCTCCCAGGCCGCCTGGACCACGTTCGGGCAGTGCGCGGACGCGGAGCTGTCCCCGCGCGGCATCCACGTCACCACGGTGCACTATCCGGCCGCGCACATCGACGCCGGCGGGCAGCCCGCGCCCGACCCGTCCGAGGCCGCGCGCTGGATCGAGACCGCCGTGCGCACCCGCCCGGCGACCATGCAGCCGCGCTTCCCGCGCGCGCTGCTCACCCTGACCGGGCTGACCCCGCGCACCCGCCTCCGACACGCCCTGGGAATCTGAGCGCACCCGGCCGCGACCCCCGAGAACAGCGAAGCGCCCCACCCGGATTCGGATGGGGCGCTTGCGTGTTCAGCGGGGTGAGCTCAGTGCTTCTCGGGTCCGAGGTGGTACTCGAAGACCAGACCGGCCGAGGCGATCAGGATCAGCACGACGCCGATGGCGATCAGCCAGTACTGGAAGAACGCGAAGCCCAGGGCGCAGACCGAACCGGCGGCGGCGAGCAGGATGGGCCAGAACGAACCGGGCGAGAAGAAGCCCAGGTCGCCGGCGCCGTCCACGATCTCCGCCTCTTCGAAGTCCTCCGGACGCAGGTCCAGGCGGCGGGCGACGAAGCGGAAGTAGGTGGCCACGATCAGGGACAGGCCCGCCGAGAGCACGATGGCGGTGGTACCGGCCCATTCGACGCCGGTACGCGACTGGGCGGTGAAGTAGCCGTACACCACGGCCACGATCACGAAGAAGACCGTGATCAGTTCGAAGATGCGCGCTTCGACCTTCATGTCAGTTCAGTCCTCACTTGGCTTCCGTGAGACCCGCGCCGCGGGCCGTACGTTCGGTGTCGAAAGGCTTGGTGGTGACGGCCAGCGGCTCCTCGCCGATCTCCGACAGCGCCGCGGCATTGGTCTTGCCCGCCTCACGCGCCTTCAGGTACTGCTCGAACTTCTCCGGCGAGACCGCCCGGACCTCGAAGTTCATCATCGAGTGGAAGGTGCCGCACATCTCGGCGCAACGGCCGACGAACGCGCCTTCCTTCTCGATCTTCGTGATCTGGAAGATGTTGTCGGAGTTGTTCTCCTTCGGGTTCGGCATGACGTCCCGCTTGAACAGGAACTCCGGAACCCAGAACGAGTGGATGACGTCGGCGGCGGCCAGCTGGAACTCGATGTTCTTGCCGGTCGGCAGCACCAGCACCGGGATCTCGTTCGAGGTGCCGATGGTCTCGACGCGGTCGTAGTTCAGGTACGAGATGTCGTTGGCGGGCAGGCCGTTGTTCGGGCCCGGCGACTTGTGGCCGTGCTCGTTGACCTGATCCTCGTACTTCTCGCGGATCTCGGTGTTCATGCCCTGACGGGTCTTGTCGACGCCGTCGAACTGGTAGCCGCCCTTGAAGTCGACCTTCTGGTAGCCGAACTTCCAGTTCCACTGGAACGCGGTCACGTCGACCACGACGTCCGGATTGTCGACCTTCTCGTGCACGTAGTTCTGCACGACCACGGTGAAGTAGAACAGCACCGCGATGATGAAGAACGGCACGACCGTGTAGCTCAGTTCGAGCGGCACGTTGTAACCGGTCTGGCGGGGGAACTCCGGGGAGTTCGGCTTCTTGCGGTGGAACGCGATCGTCCAGAATGTCAGACCCCAGACCAGCACGCCCATCACCAGCGCGGCGATCACGGACCAGGTCCACAGTTCCCGCATCTTCGTGGCCTGCGGGGTGACACCCGAGGGCCAACCGAATCGCAGCCACGGGTTGTCGATCGAGCAGCCCGAGACGAGCATCGCGGTGATCCCGAGGGACACCACCAACCCGGCCCGCCGAAGGATGCGGCCCTGCCGACCCTGGGCGGATCGTGCCCCTATCGCTTCGCTCGCCTTGTGCGCCACGCTCAACGCCTTCCTGGTCGTCTATTCGACTGGCGTCGCCCGGGCTCCCTTCCGCCGGGCGACACAACTACAGCACGTTTGGGAGCTCCCGGCGAGGTTCGCGCACAACGCACGATCCGGGCCGGGAGTTCCCGAGTACTACGCAGCGTAGACCAAACCTGGCCGGTCATTGTGATGGGGTCCGCTTCGACACTCCGGAAAGCTCATAAGCCGTGGATACGGCCTCTCGCGGCGTGATCGGCACGCGTGCGGCATACTCGGACAGTACGTTTCGCGTGTCGACGCGCGAACATCCCCGCATTTCCCTTGACTCCGGAAACGAGGTTCTGCCCGCAGTGTGTGGACTGCTCGGATTTCTGACGGCTCAGACGGCGACTACCCCGGACGGGCGGACGGTCGAGACCACCGCGGCGCAGGTGTACGAGGCCCTGCACTGCCAGCGTCACCGGGGCCCGGATGAGAAGGGCACCTGGAACGACGATCGCATGATCTTCGGATTCAATCGCCTGTCCATCATCGACATCGAGCACTCGCACCAGCCGCTGCGCTGGGGCCCGCCGGAGAACCGGGAACGCTACGCCCTCACCTTCAACGGCGAGATCTACAACTACCTCGAACTGCGCGAGGAGCTGACCGCCGCGCACGGGGCCGAGTTCGGCGACTCCCCCATGTTCGCCACCGAGGGCGACTCCGAGACCATCGTGGCCGCCTTCCACTACTGGGGCGCCGAGGCCACCAAGCGCCTGCGCGGCATGTTCGCGTTCGCCATCTGGGATACCGAGCTGAACAAGCTCTTCATCGCCCGCGACCCGTTCGGCATCAAGCCGCTGTTCCTGGCGACCGGCCCCGGCGGCACCGCGTTCGCCTCGGAGAAGAAGAGCATCCTCGAGCTGCTGCCCGAGCTCGAACTCTCCGACGCCCTGGACCCGCGCGCGCTCGAGCACTACACGGTGCTGCAGTACGTGCCCGAGCCCGAGACCCTGCACCGGGACATCCGCCGGCTCGAGTCCGGCTGCTACGCCTGGGTGGAACCCGGTGCGGCCCCGCGCATCACGCGCTACTTCGATCCCCGGTTCCGCGTGGTGCCCTTCGGCAAGCCGGACGACGTGAACGCGCACGTGCCCACCACCCGCCCGACCGGCGTCCGGCCCAACACCCCGGCCAACCGGTACCGCGAGATCGCCGAGGCGCTCGAGGACTCGGTCGCCAAGCACATGCGCGCCGATGTCACCGTCGGCTCGTTCCTGTCCGGCGGCATCGACTCCACCGCCATTGCGGCGCTGGCCATTCGGCACAACCCGAACCTGCTGACCTTCACCTCGGCGTTCGAGCGCGAGGGCTACTCCGAGGCCGATGTGGCCGCCGAGACCGCCGCGGCCATCGGGGCCAAGCACTTCATCCGCACGGTCACCCCCGAGGATTTCGCGGGCGCGATCCCCGAGATCGTCTGGTACCTGGACGAACCCGTCGCCGACCCGGCGCTGGTGCCGCTCTACTTCGTCGCGAAGGAAGCGCGCAAGCACGTCAAGGTCGTCCTCTCGGGCGAGGGCGCGGACGAGCTGTTCGGCGGCTACACCATCTACCGGGAGCCGCTCTCGCTCAAGCCCTTCGAGTACCTGCCGAGCGGGTTGCGCAGGCTCGCGGGCAAGCTCTCGGACCGCATTCCCGAGGGCACCCGCGGCAAGAGCCTGCTGCACCGCGGCTCGCTGAAGCTCGAGGACCGCTACTACGGCAACGCCCGCAGCTTCAACGACGCCCAATTGCGTTCGGTGCTGCGCGATTTCCGTCCCGAGTGGACGCATCAGGACGTGACCGGCCCCATCTACGGCAGCCAGGATCGCGGCATGGACCCGGTGGCGCGCATGCAGCACCTGGACCTGTTCACCTGGCTGCGCGGCGACATCCTGGTCAAGGCCGACAAGATGACCATGGCCAACTCCCTGGAACTGCGGGTGCCGTTCCTGGATCACGAGGTCTTCAAGGTCGCGGAGAAGATTCCGTTCGAGCAGAAGATCACCAAGGAGACCACCAAGTACGCGCTGCGCCAGGCGCTGGGCGACATCGTGCCCGCGCACGTGCTCAACCGCGCCAAGCTGGGTTTCCCGGTCCCGCTGCGGCATTGGCTGCGCGGGCCCGAGCTGCACGACTGGGCCCGGGAGCAGATCGCCGACAGCCAGACCGATCACCTGCTGAACAAGGCCGCCATCGCGGACATGCTCGAGGCGCATCGCACCGGCCCGGTGGATCATTCGCGCCGGCTGTGGACGCTGCTGGTCTTCATGATCTGGCACGGCATCTTCGTCGAGGACCGCATCAAGCCGGAGATCCAGGAGCCGGTCTACCCGGTCAACGTGTAGTCGCGTACCGGAACACGGGGAGCGTCCGCTACGGCGGGCGCTCCTTCGCGTCCAACCCCGGCTAGGGGAAGAGCTTCAGCAGATCGGTGCGCTCGAAGGTGATCGCCGTCTCGCGGGCAGAGGGCGCCCCGGCGTCGGGGTCCGCGCCCGCGGCCAGCAGCGCGCCGATGACCTCGGTGTCGCCCTTGAACACCGCGCCGGACAGCGGGGTCTGACCGCTGTCGTTGAGGACGTTGGGGTCCGCGCCGTGGGCCAGCAGCGTGTCCACCGCCGCCGCGTGCCCGTAGTAGGCGGCGAGCATGAGCAGATTGTCGCCGCGCGCGTTCGTCAGCTGCACCGGCACCCCGGCCTCGAGGTAGGCCGCGAGCTGTGCGGCGTCGCCCTGGCGCGCGAAATCGAAGATGCGCGTGGCCAGCTCGAGGACCTTGTCGTCGTCCATGTCATCGATACTCACGAAGTCCAGTACTACCAGGTTCGCGGCGGCCCCGACGGGCGGTGCGCGAACCTCGCACCGGGACGGTTCGGCATGTGCGCGACCGCCCGCGCGCCCCGCGCCGTACCGTCGTACCCATGAGCGATCGCCTGGTGATCATCGGTGGGGACGCGACGGGTATGTCGGCGGCCTCGCAGGCCCGCCGCATGCGGCCGGCGGCGGAACTCGAGATCGTGGTCTTCGAGCGCGGAAACTTCAGTTCCTTCTCCGCCTGCGGCATTCCGTACTGGGTCGGCGGGGACGTGGAGCACCGCGATCACCTCATCGCCCGCACGCCCGAGGAGCACCGCGCGCGCGACATCGACCTGCGCATGCGCACCGAGGTCGTGGAGATCGACCCGCCGGGCCGCCGCGTGCGGGCCCGGGATCTGACCACCGGGGCCGAAAGCTGGCTGGAATACACCGATCTGGTCATCGCCACCGGCGCGACCCCGATCCGGCCGCCCATCCCCGGCATCGACGCGCCCGGTGTGCACGGCGTGCAGACCCTGGACGACGGGCAGGCGCTGATCGACACCCTCGATTCCACCGACGGCCGCCGGGCGGTGGTGGTCGGCGCAGGCTACATCGGCGTGGAGATGGCCGAGGCCCTGATCAATCGCGGCTACCAGGTCACCATGATCAACCGCGGGTCCCAGCCGATGGCGACCCTCGATCCCGACATGGGCGTGCTCATTCGAAAGGCGATGGACGGCATGGGCATTCGTGTCCTGTGCGACGCCGAGCTCACCGCGGTCCACACCGACGACGCGGGCCGGGTCCGGGCCGTCGCCACCGCCGACGCGGAGTTCCCCGCCGACGTGGTGGTGCTGGGCATCGGCGTGCGCCCGGCCACCGATCTGGCCCGGGCCGCCGGGCTCCCGCTCGGCGCGTCCGGCGGTCTGCTCACCGACCTGGCCATGCGCGTACGCGGGCACGAGCACATCTGGGCCGGCGGCGACTGCGTGGAGGTCCTGGACCTGGTGTCCGGCACCGAACGCCATATCGCGCTGGGCACCCACGCCAACAAGCACGGCCAGATCATCGGGGCCAACGTCGGCGGCGGCTACGCCACCTTCCCCGGCGTGGTCGGGACCGCGGTCAGCAAGGTGTGTGAACTCGAGGTGGCCCGAACCGGCCTGCGCGAGAAGGACGCCCACGCGGTGGGCCTGCAATTCGTCACCGTCACCATCGAATCCACGAGCCGCTCCGGCTATTTCCCCGGGACCGCGCCCATGACGGTGAAGATGCTCGCCGAACGCCGCACCGGCCGCGTCCTGGGCGTGCAGATCGTCGGCCGCGAGGGCGCGGCCAAACGCATCGACATCGCCGCGGTGGCCCTGACCGCCCGCATGACCGCCGAACAGATGATCGCCCTCGACCTGGGCTACGCGCCCCCGTTCTCCCCGGTCTGGGACCCGGTGCAGGTCGCGGCCCGCAAGGCGGCCGTCGCCGTGCAGAAACGCGGCTAGCGGGCGCGAGCCGGGCGACTCGGGACCGCACGGTCCCACCGGTCGCCGGGTCGGCCCGCTCCGCGACGAAGCGGTCTCCGCGATGTCCGGGGCGCGACAACGATTCCGAGCGAACCGGTTGACGAAAAGGGCCGGGCGAGGGATATTCTCGAACCGGGCAGGGGGCGGATCCGGGTGGCTATCCCCGGCACGTTTTCCCGATACCGCCCTCCGGCAGGAGTTTTCGCGTGAACTGGCCATGGTCGCGGGGCGGCGAGGAGCGACCGGACGAACCGGTGGGGCAGACGTCGGCCGAGCCACCGCGACCGGCGCGGCGACCGGAACCACCCCGGGGCCCCTCGGTTTTCGAGACCGAGGTGACACGGGCCGAGGCACAGGCCGACCCCGCCGACCGAATTCGCCTGGTACTGGCCGCTGTTCAGGCCCTGCTCGACCGCTACGACGACGCCGAACTGGCTCGGGAGCGCGCGGGGGTGCAGGCTCGGCTGAGCACACTCGCCGGGGCCGCCCCGGACGCCGCCGTGCGCCTGCTGTGCGACGTGGCCGACCGCTGCGCGATCGACGAACAGTCCGCGCGCGAGGTACTCGGGGCCTGGCTGCGCGCACCCGCGGTACCGGAGTTCGCGCGCACCTGGTTCGGGGTGAGCGGGCTCCTGGCCGAGCACGCCGACCTGGCGACCTGGCTGGCCAACTCGGTCCGCACCCCGGGCCCGGCGGTCTCGGACGACTTCCGCCGCGTGGCGCGCAGGCATCTGCTCGGGTTGCTGGACAAGGAATTCGAGCACTACCAGTTCACCGGCCCCACCTCACCGGTCTGGCTGCTGCTGTACGCCCTGGGCCCGGCGAGCAGACCCGACTGGTTCCTGCTCGTCGGCGATCTGGCCGCCGAACGCGGCGACGAGAACGAGGCCGCGCGCCGCTACGAACTCGCACGCCGCTTCGGCGGCGGCGACCTGGCCGAGGAACGCATCCGGGCGTTGCACGACATCGGCGCGTATCACCGTCTGGCGCGCGGTATCACGGCCGGCGACCAGCTGAAGGGTCCCGGCACACCCAGCCCCTACCGGAACCTGGTGGTGAGCGCGGCCGCCGTCATGTCCGGAACCCCGTCCGGCGACCGGCTGACCGGCGTCCTGCGCGCCGGAGAGCCGCGCCTGCTGCCCGCCGCCCTCCTGCTGGCCGCCCTGGACCGGATCCGCGCGGACGACCGCGACGGCGCGCGCGAACACCTGCGCCGGCTGCTGGGCGCCACCGCCGCCGACGAAACCCTGCTGGCCAACGGGCAATTGACGCTGGGCGCGCTGGACGCGGACGCCGAACTCGTCGCCCGGGGCGCGCGCACCCTGCTCGCCCGGCACGGCAGCGCCTGGCCCATCCGCACCCTGCTCGATCCCACGACCCTGCTGACCGCGGTCGCGCATCACGCGCCGGAACTGGTCTCCGAACTCATCGGCGCGGGCGGTACGAGCGCGGGCGACGGGTTGCGCGAGCTGCGCGTCTCCGTGGCGGGCGCCGACCTGGCGCAGGCCGCCCGCGCGGAACTGTTCGACGCGCCGGCCGACGCCGACCGCGCGCTGGCCCGGGCCGCGCGGCTGCTGGCCGGGCTCGAGGGCGCGGACGCGGACCGATTGCGCGCGGCCGCGGCCAGAATCGCCGAGATCGCCGCCGGCCGTCGCGCCCGCGCCGCCGACCGCCCGCTCGACCGCCCGCTCGAGCGCCTGGGCTACGCCGAACTGCGCGCCGACGGCGACGTCCACCCGTGGACGCCGTCCGCGCTGCGCCTGTGGCGCGAGTGCGACGCCGAACAGGCCGCCGACGGCCGGGGCCTGCACCACCTCGCCATCGCCGCCCACGCCCGGGCGTACGCCCTCGAAATCGCCGGCGACGCCGAGGCTTTCGAGGCCTGGCGCGAGGCCCTGGCGCTGTGGTCCCGGCTGCACGCCGCCGACGACTTCTGGGACGAGTTGCGCGCCCGCACGCACGCGGTCACCGCGGACAGCACCCCCGAGGAGAGCGCGCTCATCGTCGACCGGGCGCGCGCGGAACTGCCCGGCCAGCTGCTGGAGCCGCACGTCACCCGCGTCCTGGAACTGCGCCGCGACCAACTCCCCCGGGCCCGTGCGCATCTGGAGCTGATCCGCACCGCGCCCTTCGCCGCGGACGAGCTGACCCGCGCCCGGACCCGGCTGGCCCGCGAGGCGGGCGCGCAGATCCGCCGCTCGACCCGCGAGGGCCACCTCGAACGCGCCCTGGACGAGGCCCAGATGTGGGTCGAG
The DNA here is from genome assembly GCF_053645575.1 of Nocardia sp. NPDC055321. Taxonomy (NCBI): domain Bacteria; kingdom Bacillati; phylum Actinomycetota; class Actinomycetes; order Mycobacteriales; family Nocardiaceae; genus Nocardia; species Nocardia sp. NPDC055321. The sequence goes on along the minus strand of NZ_JBSHMS010000025.1, from coordinate 42,947 downwards.
ATCGACGCGGACAACGTCCCGCTCGCCGAACAGGCCCTGGACGTCGGCATCGAAGCCGCCGAGACCGCACAGCGCCGCGGCGACAAGTGGGCCGAGCAGGCGCGCACCGTCCTCGAACGCGTCGAGACCATGGTGCGCCCGCTGTGCACCGAACTCGGCCTCACCCCGGGACAATTGCTGAGTTCGGCCCTGCGCCCGCGACTGGACGACGCGAACCGCACGGCCTTCGCCGCCAAACTGGCACGGCACGAGTTCTGGCTGGGCCTGGCCATCGTGATCTCCACCATCGACCGGCTGCAGAGCAATCCCTTCGAGGATCGCGCCGGCTTCCGGATCGCGGCCAATCACCTCAATACCGCACTGACCCTGGGACTTCCCGACCACAGCCCCTACGACCAGGCCCGCAAGATCCTGGTCGGCGCGGGTCAGTGGGCGCGCTACTCCCAGGGCAGCGCCATCGGCTTCTTCTAGCGTGAACAGGACAACCACATCGTGAACCCCTGGGCTTGGCGCGATCGCAATCCCTACTACGAGACCGCCTTTCAGATCCTGGACCTCGATCCCGGGGCCGATCGGGCCACCACCCGCGCCCGGATCGCCGCGCGCCGCAAGCGGATCTCCTACGACGCCAAGCGCTTCCCGCTCTTCGGCGAGACCCTGACGGTGGCGCAGATCAACGCGGCCGAGGAGGAACTCGCGACCCCGCTCGCCCGGCTGCGGGCCGACCTGCTCACCCATCGGCCCGAACCCGCGGGCGAGGACCTGGCCGAGCTGGCCGAGCTGCTGGAGTTCAGCCGCACCCTGTCCGCCGCACCGCCGCCCCCGCCGGGTTCCGCCGAACTGCGCCTGCGGCTTTCGGTGCTGCCCGCGCTGGTGCCGCACCCCACCGGCGACGAACCCGCCACCCCGCGTACCCATGAGGAGCCCCTCGCATGAGCATCGTCGCCGGCATCGACCTCGGCACCACCAACTGCTGTCTCGCGATTCCCGCCGACGCCGATATCCCGAACAAGCAGGAGCTCATCGACTCCCGCCGGTTGCGCCCGCTCGGCGGCGCGCTCATCGTCGCCAACCCGGATCTGTCGCTGACCACCCCGTCCGCGGTCTGGATCGGCGCCGACGGTGCCCCGCTGGTCGGCGCGCTCGCCAAACGCAAAGCGCGCCTGCCCGGTTCGCCGCCGGCCATGTTCTTCAAGCGCAACATGGGCACCGACGCCCTGGTCACCGCGGGGCACGCGATCCTGACCCCGCTCGAAGCGTCGGTGCATCTGCTGCGCCACCTCAAGACCGTGGCCGAGCAGACCCTGGGCGTGCCGATCGACCGCGCGGTGGTCACCGTGCCCGCCTACTTCGAGACCAGCGCCAAGACCCAGACCACCCGCGCCGGCGCGGAAGCCGGGCTCGAGGTGGCCGAGACCCTCATGGAGCCGGTCGCCGCGGCCCTGGCCCACATGCACGAGACCGGTGGGACGACCGCCGAGCGCCGCCGCTTCCTGGTGTACGACCTGGGCGGCGGCACGTTCGACACCTCGGTGGTGTCCTGGGACGCGCAGGAGGGCTTCGCCAGCCGCTCCTTCGACGGCGACCGCTACCTCGGCGGGTACGACTTCGATCAGGCCATCGTGGACTGGATGATCGAGCGGCTGCCCGCCTACGACCTGCGCACCGAGCCCGGGAACACCGCCGACGCCGAACGCCGGGCCCGGCTGCTGTCACTGGCCGAGACCGCCAAGCACGACCTCACCCGCGAGACCGAGACCGAGATCGTCAGCCAGGATCTCGAGGACCGCGCGGGCACGCCCATGAGCATCAATCTCCCGCTCGGGCGGCACGAATTCGAGCGCATGATCGAGGATTTCGTGCGCGGCACCCTCGAGCACTGCGCGGACGCGGTCGAGCGGGCGCGCCTGAAGTCCGGCGACCTCGACGAGATCGTGCTGGTCGGGGGTTCCTCGCGGATTCCGCTGGTCGCCGAGCTGCTGCGACAGCGTTTCGAGGTGACCCCGCGCCTGTTCCATCCCGAACTGGTGGTCGCGGTCGGCGCGGCGCTCAAGGCCGGGAGCCTGACCAGCCGCGGCGGCGTCCTCGAGCTCGAACCCCTGGTCGCCGACGGTGGCAGCGCGGACATCGCGGGCCGGGTGCTGCGCGGTGGCGTCGACGCCGCGGAACTCGTCGTCGAGGTGCATCCGGACGGCGGCGAGCCCGTTCGCGAGGTCGTCACCGACGCCGACGGCGCGTTCCTGTTCATCGACATCGCGCTGCCCACCGGCGAATGCGTCGTCCGGGTCCTGGCGAACGGCACGGAGATCGCCGCCGAGCGCCTGAGCGTGCGGGTCGAATCCGGCCCGGCCGTACCGGATCTGGCCGGTGACATCCTGGCCCACGATTTCTCGGTCGAGATGCTGGACCGCCAGCTGTGCCGGGTGGTCAAGGCGGGCACCAAGATTCCGCACCGCGTCTATCAGCGCCTGGAGACCGCCAATCGCGGCACCACCCTGGCGGTGCGCCTGTACGAGGGCTGGATTCCCATCGGCGAGGTGAAGATTCGCGACCTGCCCGACGACCTCGAGCCCGGCACCCCGGTCGAGCTCACCCTGGAATTCGCGGCGGGCTGGACCATTCACGCCGCGGTCCGCATCCCGCACCTGGATCGCTCGGCCACCGCGGCCATCGAGATCCCGGTGCGCGAGGTCGCCCCCTGGTCCGCGTTGCGCACCCGCGCCGCGAGTGTGCGCACGGACTGGCAGCAGGTGCGCCGCGAGGTGCACCAGGCCGAGGCCGCCAAGGCCGAGCCGGAGATGACCCAGCGCCTGACCGCGCTCGAGCCGCTCATCGAGCGGACCCAGGATCAGGCCAAGGCCCACCACCTGCTGCTCGAGGCCGAGACCATCGTGCAGGGGTTGCTCAACAGCCACGGCCCCGACGACTACCTCGAACCCCCGCTGTCCGAGTTCGAGCGCGATCTGCGTCAGATCGACGAGATCATCCTGCTGCTGCAGCGCACCGAACCGGATTCGGCCCCGGCCTTCCGGCTGCGCCGCGACGACCTCGAGGCGCAGGGCCGGGCCGCCTACGCGGCAGGCGATTTCGTGGCCTGGCCGCGCGTCAACGAGAAGCTCGACGACCTGATCCGCGAAGGCATGCGGATTCCCGCCATCCGCGAGATCGTCATCATGCAGCAGACCCCCTCGGCGCTGCGCGGCTGGCTGCGCGAGCGCATGGACGAGACCGACATGGCCATCCGCGCCAAATACAGCGACCTGCAATCGAATCCGCGCCTCGAGGCCCAGGACCGCGCCCGGCTCCCCGGCCAGCGCGACGACTTCCTCGGCGAACTGGCGGCCATCTCCTTCGCCATCGACGAGGTGGATCCCGAACGCCCGTCGGCGCCCGAGCAGCTCCGCAACATCTACTACGACCGGCTCCGGCCCCTCGACCTGCGCGTCAGCGGGTGGGGTCGAGAGGCCGGTATGCGGCAGTCGCAGTAGTCGATCAGCGGCGCAACACCTTGCGGGCCAGCCAGTTCCCGACGAACTGGATGGCCTGCACACCCGCGATGATGATGAGCGTGGCCACCAGGGTGACCTGCCAGTCGAAGCGCTGGTAGCCGTAGACCAGGGCGAAGTCACCCAGGCCGCCGCCACCGACGGTGCCGGCCATGGCCGACATGTCCACGATGGCGATGATGATGAAGGTGTAGCCGAGGATCAACGGCCCGAGCGCTTCCGGGATCAGCAGCGTCGCGATGATGCGCAGCGGCGTCGCGCCCATGGCCCGGGCCGCCTCGATCACGCCCGGGTCGACCGTGACCAGGTTCTGCTCGACGATGCGCGCGATACCGAACGAGGCGGCGACGATCATGACGAACGCGGCGGCCTCGGTGCCGATCGTGGTGCCGACGACTTCGAGCGTCACCGGTCCCAGGGCCGCGAGCAGAATGATGAACGGAATCGGGCGGACCACGTTGACCAGGAAGTTCAGCACCAGGTTGATGGGCGCGTTGGCCAGTAGACCGCCCTTGCGGGTGGTGTAGAGCGCGGTGCCCAGGGCCAGGCCGATGAGCCCGCCGACCACGAAGGTCAGCAGCACCAGGTAGATCGTGGTGCCGATGGCCTCGATCAGCACCGGCTGTAGTTTGTCCCAATCGGTGGGGACGGCGGCGTAGTTCACGCGCTCTTCCGATGCTCGGCGCCCCGCTCGAGTTCGGCCACGACCCGCGCGACGGCGTCCTCGGGGCCGTCCAGCGCGAGGGTGATGCTGCCGAACGTCTTGTCCTGCAACGAACTCACCCCGCCGTACACCACCTCGAAGGCGACGCCGGCCCGCGCGGCCACGGTCAGCGCCGCGCCGATGCCGCGCTCGTCGTCGACGTCCACGGTGACCAGGCGGCCCGCGTGCTTGTCGCCGAGTCGGCGCAGCTCCTCGGCGGTGGGCCGATTGTGCAGGACGGTCTCCACGAAGGATCGGGTCGGCGCGGCTTGTGGATCGGCAAACACGTCGAAGGTCCTGGCCAGCTCCACGATTCGGCCCTCGGCCAGCACCGCGACGCGATCGGCGACGGCGCGGATCACGTCCATTTCGTGGGTGATCACCACGATGGTGACGCCCAGTTCTCGGTTGATCTTCTTCAGCAGGCGCAGCACCTCCCCCGTGGTCTCCGGGTCCAGCGCCGAGGTGGATTCGTCGGCCAGCAGCAGCGTGGGCGAGGTGGCCAGCGCGCGGGCGATGCCCACGCGCTGCTTCTGCCCGCCGGACAGCTGATCGGGATAGCTGCGCGCCTTGTCCGTCAGTCCGACGAACTCCAGCAGTTCGGCGACCCGGGCCTTGCGTTTGTCGCGCGGCCAGCCCGCCACCTTCAGCGGGTACTCGACATTGCCCGCGGCCGTGCGGGATCGGAACAGGTTGAACTGCTGGAACACCATGCCGATGTCGCGGCGCAGCCGCCGCACCCGCGATTCGGAGACCCCGGTGATCGGGTCCCCGGAGATCAGGATCTGCCCGCTGGTCGGCTTCTCGAGGGCGTTGATGAGCCGCACCAGCGTGCTCTTGCCCGCCCCGGAGTAGCCGATCACGCCGAAGATCTCGCCGCGTTCGATGCGCAGATCGATGTCCTCGAGCGCGGTGTGCCGCTGCTTACCGGCCTGGAAAACCTTGGTGACCGAACGGAATTCGACGGCGGGGTGGGCCTCCACCCCGCCGTCGGCG